>URGG01000065.1 GCA_900547345.1 uncultured Collinsella sp.
TTTGCACTATATGCTATGCCTTACTCGGCATCCTCGACCTCATACGAATCCGCCTCGGCGGGCTCATCGTTTGACTCTGTCGCAGACCCGCGCGCCTCGTCAAACGCCGCCTTCATGGTCTTGTTGCCCCACGTGAGCTTGCGAATGGTAAGATCGTCGGCCTTCTTGTTGGCAAGGCGCAGATTGTTCTCGGAGGACAGCAACGCCTCCTTGGTTTTCTGCAGATGGCTAATTGTCTTGTCGATCTCATCGATCGCCGTTTGGAACTTGCGGCTCGCGATCTCGTAGTTGCGGCCGAAATCATTCTTGAACTTTTCCATCTTGGCTTCGAAGTTCGTGACGTCGATGTTCTGCTGCTTGTACTCCGCCAACTCCTGCTTATAGCGCAGCGAACCCATGGCAGCGTTGCGAAGAAGCGTGATCATGGGAATGAAGAACTGCGGGCGGATCACGTACATCTTCTCATAGCGGTAACTCACGTCGACGATACCTGCGTTATAGAGCTCGCTCTCGGGCTCGAGCAGCGTGCAAAGCACCGCGTACTCACACCCTTTCTGGCGACGATCGTGATCGAGTTTCTTAAAGAAGTCCTCGTTTTTATGCTTGGTCGCGGTCTCGTCGTTCTCGTTTTTCATCTCGAACATAATCGAAATGACCTCGTTACCGCTCGCGTCGCACTCGCGGAAGATAAAGTCGCCCTTGGTACCCTCGGACGCATCGTTATCTTTCTCGAAGTACGCGTTAGGGAACGCTGTCATGCGCAGACGGTTGAACTCGGTCTCGCAGTGCTGCTCGAGAGACTCGCCCACCATCTTGGTGGACAGGCGGACCTTCATGTCCTTAAGGCGCTCAATCTCTTCATCCTTGTAGCGAATCAGGTCATCGCTCGCGCGCTTGGCCTGCGCAAGCTCGAGCTCGTGTGCCGCCTTGGCCTGCTCCTCGCGAGAATCGCGCACTGCCAGCTCGCTCGTCAGCTTGGCACGCGCCTCATCGCGCTCTCGCTCCGCCGCGGCGACCGCCTCTGACAGGTTCATTTTTGCCATCAGTTCCTGCTCGCGCAGTTGGGCACGCAGGCCCTCGGCCTCTTGCTCGGACTGTGCCTTTGCGGCAGAAAACCTCTCTTGCACCTTCACGCGATAGTCAGCAAGCGCGCGCTCGGCCTCGCCGCGAGCGGCATCGAGCTCACGCTGCGACTCGGCCGCGGCGGCGGCAAGCGCCATCTCCTGGGCCTTGTCCGCCGCGGAGAGCTTTGCCTGCAATTCGGCAATCTGCGCATCGCGTGCAGCCAAATCGTTTTGAGCAGCATTGCGCGCCGCCGACTCGACGAGCTTGGCTTCGTCATCTTTACGCTCCAGCTGCGCACGCAAATTGTCGATTTTTCGCTGAAGCTCGGCATTCTCCTTTTGAGCGTCGGCACGGGCCTCAACCGCCGCGCGCTGGCTTGCGCTCTCGCGCTCTGCGGCAGCGCCCTCGAGCTTGGCGCGCAGCTCGGAAAGCTCGGCATCGCGCTTGGCAACCTCTTGTGCCAGCTTCTGCTCCGCGGCGTTCTTCTGCTCGACAAGCTGAGCGTTGCGCTGAGACTCTGCCTTTTGCAAGGCAGCCGTCGAACGCGAGCGCTCAAGTTCCAGTGCCTGCTCGCCCTCGCGCTGGACTGCCTTCACACGCTCATCCAGGTCGCGCGAAAACTCGGCATTGCGCACTTGCTTGACGATGTCCGCATAGCCAGACGCATCGACCTTAAAAACTTCGCCACAATGCGGGCACTTGATCTCGTTCATAGCAGCTCCTCGATGGACGCAAATTTCAACCGCTTACACTCTACCGCGCTGCACGGACAAAAAAGACGCCGCCGCCATAATGGCAACAGCGCCAGAACCACCACAAAGGTGCCTGTCCCCTTTGTGGTGGCATGGGTCACTACAGGTCGCGATAGTCGACCAGGCGAAGATCAGGTTGAGACCCGAGCCAAGCGCGCAGCTCAGGATCGATCAGCGCGTCGACTTCCTTGGTACGATCGGTCGTAAGCGAGCTGTTCTCGAGGATAAACCGATCGAGATAGCCCGGGTGGCACACAAAGACGACCGTCTCGCCGTCGGACATCTCGCGAACCGTCTGCATAACCGAGTCCTTGGGTTCGTAGCCCGGCTCCATCGAATGCATCACCATGCGCAGATCAGTATTTCCGCAACGCACCACCGCCGTGGGGTCGAAGCTCGCCTTTTGCTCCTTAAGGCCCAGCTCCTGGGCAACCGCCGAGATCGCTCGGTTAAGGTTTTCGCTCATGACGGCATGGGCCTCAAAGTAATCAGGCTCGCGGCCCACAATCTCGACAAAACGGTCGTGCTGTGCGCGGATCTCGATGCAGGCCTCGTCGAAGTCTATCAGCTCCTCACCGCGCTTAAAATGCTCACGGAAGGTACGGCTGCTATGGAACTCGCCGCTCTCGTTGAGCATGCTCGGGATGAGCGCCGGATCGGCGCACGGCTTGCCCAGGCACACGTTGGTATGCTGGCCCACTGCAATATCGGCATCCGCCACGAGCGACCACCCACGCTCGGCCTCGGGCATATTAGGCATAAGGCCCGCCGAGCGCACCAGGCCCTCGTTGACGCTTCGGGCAATCCCCAGGTCAACAGCATACGAATAACCGATATCATCGGCACGAATAAGCAATTGCTTCATATCGACTCCAATCTATGTGAAAACCACCACAAAGGTGCACTGTGTCCCCTTTGTGGTGGTTCTGGCGCCCTATAGTCCAAAAAAGTCGAGGATTTGATCGCGGCTTACAGGCCTGTACTCGTTGGCATCGAGACCGACATCGTAGCGAAAGACAGGGCGCTCGCGATCGCGGTTGCGCACGTTGGTGCGGTCTCCTCTGCTGTGGATATGCCCGTGCAGCATGATGGCACCACGCGCCTTACCATTCCAGCTGAGCATGGGGTAATGGCTCAACACCAGGCGGTGGCCCTTGGCATAGCCGGGAGCAATCTCCAGGTAATCGAGCACATCTTCCCAAATCTGCGGTGCGTCGGGATCTTCCCAGTCGCCGTCATGGTTGCCACGGATGAGTGTCACATTCTTGCATTCGATACGCTCGCGCAGACGCACAGCATCCGCTAGTGGCAAGCGATAGGTAAAGTCACCCAGGATATAGAGACGGTCGTCCGCCGCCACGCACTCATTGATGGCAGCGATGACCTTGCGGTTCATCTCCTCGACCGAATCAAACGGCCGATCCATATCGTGCAAGATATTCGTATCGCCCAGGTGCAGGTCGGCGGTAAACCACATCATCGTCTATGCCCTCATTTCGCAACGCGTCAAACTCGTGCTAAGTATACAGACACAGCGATGCGGCGGTTAGCCAAAGACCCCGCCGAACAGGCCGCGACGGCGCTTGTCTTGTTTTTTCGTAGCGTCACCCTGGGCGTTCTTGTCCTGCCGCTTCTTACGGTCCTGCTCCAGCTCATCATCGTCGAGTAGCAGATCCCACTCAAACGGATCGTCTGCCAGATCGAACAGATCATCGCCATCAAACATGGCCGCCTCCCTTGCCGATTAGCGAGCGTCCACCACGTAGAGGCCAACGCGCACCTGATGCCACGGGCTGCGCTCGGGAGCAACCTGCTGCACACGGACCTCAAATACGTCCTCATGGCCGTAATACATCATCAAGGACAGCGGGCCGACCTCGTTTCCCGGAACATAGCCAAGTTTGGTCTTGCCATAGTAGATCGCAACCGCCTCGGGATCATGGGGATTATCGCGCTCGGCGCACAGCGTCAGTTTATCGCCCACTTTAAGATCGCCTAGGACCAAAGCGCCGTCGGCATACTGAAATCCCGCAATATGAAACGACAGAAGAACACGCGAAGGCTCGTACATGGCAACTCCTCTAACGGCCGGATAAACCGGCGCTTAACCTTATTGAGAAGTCTACGAACTCGTGCGGACACAAATTCATCCTGTCTGCGTCTTTTCGACCGTTTGTCCTTACGCCATCTGATTCTAATGCACAAACATGCGCACGAACTTGTGCTTCCAGCTTGCGTAAGGAGCATAGCGGAATGGCACGTCCAGCCACGTTGCCTTGTTCACGATGCTCTTCTTGTGGCTAAACGTATCGAAGCTCTCGCGTCCATGGTACTGCCCCATACCGCTCGCACCCATGCCACCAAAGCCCATATGGCTCGTAGCCAAGTGCATAATCGTGTCGTTGACGCAGCCGCCGCCAAAGGGCACGTAACGCACAAAGCGCTGCTGAACTGCGCGATCCTGGCTAAAGATATACAGAGCCAGCGGCGTCGGACGATCCGTAATAAACGTCTCGGCCTCGTCTAGGCTCTCAAACGTCAGCACCGGCAAGATGGGGCCGAAGATCTCCTCCTGCATCACGGCGTCATCGGGGGTCACGCCGTCCAAAATCGTCGGCTCGATCTTCAGCGAAGTCTCCCGCGCGGTGCCTCCAAGCACGACCTTATCGGGATCGATCAGCCCGCGCACGCGCGCAAAATGCTTGGCGTTGACGATATGCCCGTAATCCTCGTTATCGAGCGGATGCTCGCCAAACATACGGCGGACCTCTTCCTTGATGAGGCCCAGCAGCTCGTCGTGCACGCGCGTATCGACCAGCAGATAGTCGGGCGCCACGCAGGTCTGCCCCACGTTGAGCCATTTGCCAAAGGCGATACGCCGTGCCGCGACCTTCAAGTTTGCCGTCGCATCCACGATGCAGGGGCTCTTGCCGCCCAGCTCAAGCGTCACGGGCGTGAGGTTTTTACTTGCGCGCTCCATGACGAGTTTGCCGACCGGAACGCTACCGGTAAAGAAAATCTTGTCCCAGCACTCATCGAGCAGCGCTTCGTTTTCGGCGCGCCCGCCCTCGACAACCGTCACCAGGCACGGATCAAATGCCTCTTCACAGATTTGCTTGAGCACCGCGCTCGATGCCGGAGCATAGGCACTCGGCTTGATGACCACGGTATTGCCCGCGGCAAGGGCGCCGGCGAGCGGCTCGAGTGTTAGCAAAAACGGGTAGTTCCACGGAGCCATGATGAGTGTGACGCCATAGGGCACGGCTTGCGTTTTGCACACGCTCACGGCGTTAGCAAGGTCACACGGACGCAGGCGTGGACGACTCCATCGAGCCACATGCGCAATCTGATGACGAATCTCGGAAAGCGACGTGCCGATCTCGCACATATATGCCTCGTCATGCGACTTTCCCAAATCGGTCTTGAGTGCATGGGCAATATCGGCCTCGTGCGCCCGTACCGTATCGCGTAAACTCACGAGCGCGCGACGTCGGGCATCAACATCAAACGTAGCGTGCGTTTTAAAGTAAGTGCGCTGATCGCCGACGATGCGCGCAATTTCCTCGGTGTTCATGGCACCCTCCTAGTTCTCGTCCTCAAACATACCACCCGCGACGACCTCGTACATACGCTCGAGCTCCAAGCGGTCCATCAAAAGCGGAACGGGGTACAGCGGATTGGCCTCGGCATCGGCATGCGCCGCCATCTCGGGAATGTCGGAGCGGCGAATGCCCGAGACATATTTGGGGATTCCCAGGATCTCGTTCATGCAATCGATCCAATCGATAAAGGCCTCGGCCGCAAGACTATCCTGCGCGGTAGCCGGCGCAATGCCCGCCATGCGAGCAAGATCGGCAAGCTTGGGGGCGGCGGCGTCACCATAAGCGCGAAGCATGTGCGGCAGGATGATCGCGTTGGCCAAACCGTGCGGAATTCCGTATCGGCCGCCCAGACTGTGCGCGATGGCATGCACATATCCGACATAGGAGCGGGTAAACGCAACGCCCGCCTTATACGCCGCCGAAAGCATATTGCGACGAGCGCGCATGTCGTCACCATGCTCATAGGCCTCGAGCAAATTGTCGTGGATAAGCTGCACCGCCTGTCGCGCCATCTTGCGCGTATAGGGCGTGGTGCTTCGCCCGATAAAGGCCTCAACGGCATGCGTCAGGGCGTCCATGCCCGTCTGCCCCGTAATGGAAGCGGGCAAGCCGCACGTAAACTCGGGGTCGTGGACTGCAAAACGCGGGATGAGCACAAAGTCGTTAATGGGGTATTTGTAGTGCGTCCCGTCATCGGTAATTACCGCCGCAAGCGTGACTTCGCTTCCCGTACCGGCGGTAGTGGGAACGGCGATGAGCAGCGGCAGGCGACGATGAATCCGCAGCAGGCCGCGCATCTTGTTGATGGGCTTGTTTGGCTGCGCAATGCGTGCGCCCACGCCCTTGGCACAGTCCATGGCCGAGCCACCGCCAAAGCCGATAATGGCCTGGCAGGCGCTCTCTCGATACAGGGACGCCGCTTCTTCCACGTTTGAAACCGTGGGGTTTGCACGCGTTTCGGCATAGACCGTAATGCCAATCCCCCTGGATGCGAGCGCCGTCTCGAGCGGTGCCGTGAGCCCCAGACGGGTAATGCCGGGATCCGTCACGATAAGGACCTTCTGGATCGAGCGCTTTTGAAGCACCGCGGGCACATCCTCGGCATGCTCTAAAATGCGCGGCTCGGTATAGGGCAGGATCGGCAATGCAATGCGAAAAACCGTCTGATATGTTCGGCACCAGGCACGACGGGCTAGATGCATAAAGGAAACTCCTTCATTTGTTGATAGGTCAACATTTGCTCGCCCGATTGTACTCAGCGGCGGTCAAAGACGGCCTGCCAATCGTTAATCAATCAACATCTTCATATCTCAAAATTGTTTTATTAAAAATCATTCCTAATAGGCTTCACATTTGGTTGCATTTATGGATAATAGAACCCGTCAAGACGCACGTCCGGAGAGGGCCCTTACGGGACCGGACAAGCGCCCCATCGCCATCGATCGAAAGGATCGAATCATGAAGTTTGTTTGCCCCGTTTGCGGTTATGTGGAAGAGTTCGACGGCGACCAGCTGCCCGAGGACTTCAAGTGCCCCCAGTGCGGCGTTCCCGGTTCTCGTTTCTTGAAGCAGGAGGAGGGTCAGCTCGAGTGGGCTGCCGAGCACGTCGTGGGCGTCGCCAAGATGGAGGGCGTCTCCGAGGACATCGTTGCCGACCTGCGCGCCAACTTTGAGGGCGAGTGCTCTGAGGTCGGTATGTACCTGGCCATGGCTCGCGTCGCCCATCGCGAGGGTTATCCCGAGATCGGCCTGTACTGGGAGAAGGCTGCCCACGAGGAGGCCGAGCACGCCGCCAAGTTCGCTGAGCTCCTGGGCGAGGTCGTGACCGACTCTACCAAGAAGAACCTCGAGATGCGCGTTGAGGCCGAGAACGGCGCCACCGCCGGCAAGACCGATCTTGCCAAGCGTGCCAAGGCCGCCGGCCTCGATGCCATCCACGACACCGTGCACGAGATGGCTCGCGACGAGGCCCGCCACGGCAAGGCTTTTGCCGGCCTGCTTAAGCGCTACTTTGGCTAAGCCAACCGCTTGAGACATAACCTCTAGCTCGATGAGGCCCGGACCGTATTGGTTCGGGCCTTTTTCGTGCCTCACGAACTTGTTAACGCCCTGAAATAGGACCGCCTTCGGCATCGGCTTCTCGTCAAAAACTAAGTGAGTAGACTTTTTGGAACTTGCCGAGCAGACCATCCATATCACTTTATAAAGCCGCAGGTAAATGACTTGTTGCAAAACGGCCTGGTCGCCAAAGTGCCAAAAGTCTACTCACTTAGAACCGCAGCCGTCCACGATTGAGCCGTTTTGTGTCTAACGGGCATCTTTCCGTCGATTACTCCCAATTTTGTCCAGTCAACGAATAGTTCAGACCGGAGTAATGTCTCAGCCCTTTGCTCATCTGAGCTTTTATCACGATATTCAGCATCGAGCATCCTGCATATGGCCTTAACGATCGCGCGGAATCTATCCTCATCGGATATCTGTCTGTGTGTCAGGAGAAGTACATCGTAGCCCATGGCCTGAAGGGCCGTCATGCGGTCAGCGTCACGCAAGCCATCCCCTGCGCGTCCGTGCGAGGCCTTTCCCTGACATTCAATGGCCACCTGTCGCCTGCCGTCCGGCGAAGAAAGAAGTAGGTCGATATATACACGGGACTTTCCCACAATCGCTCGAGCACTTGTGCTTAGCATCACTTCAACATTAAGCTCTATGCCGCAAAAACCTTCGCCTCCCAGGGATCGCGACAGTCCAAGCAACAAATACGCCTCGACCTCAAAAGGCGACGCGGCACCCAATGGGACGAGTTGCGATACCGCCATAAATCTATTGCCGTAACGCATCCCGCAAACATCTGAACAAAAACGGTCAAGGTCTCCGCCCAAAACCAAAGCGTCTCGACGCCATAAATTTGAGGCGGTGCCGTCCTCGGACGGGCAGCGCACCCAACCGAACGTTGTCGAAATCGCGCCCGAATCAATTGCACGCGAAAGCTCCGCCTCAAGTGCCGCCGGCAGAGCGCACACCGCAAACAAGCCACACATCTCCGCCAATACCAAAAGAAGCTGGAGATCCGTCAGATGTCGAGACATGATAAATGCCGTCAGTAGAGGAGACGTGACCAAAAACCCATGCTCCGTTTCCAGCACGGATTCCCTGGGGAGCTCACCAAGAAACAGCCGCTGTCTGATACTGGCAGGACAAGTCCGCTTGTTTCTCGTCCGGACCAATGTATACAACGGAAAGCCGAGCGCGACCGCAGCCGTCGGATTACGGGCAAGGTCATATCGCTGCCGGTCTTCTTCCGGCCGTGGAAGCGGCGGACACAAAGCACGAACCTGAGGGGGCAAACGCCAGTACCTAAAAGCCGATATGTCACAAACTAGATCCTTCATAGGCACAGGAAAACACGAATTTCAACCCAGTCAGTCACGCATTGGCGCGAACGCACCAAAAATGGCGCCGAACGGACTGCCAAGTTTTCAACAGCCCTCCCCAACTGGCCAAAAGCTTGCCGAGAGCTGGACGAAGCCCTGTTGAAAACCCCATTTTTTTCTCATGTAGAAGCTTTGCGCGGCAAGTGAGTAGACTTTTTTGAACATCCCAAGCAGGCCGGTCATCCTGCTTTTCAAAACCGCAGGTAGATAGCTTGTTACAAAACTGCCTGGTCGCCAAAGTGCTAAAAGTCTACTCACTTAGGTTGCAGAGTGCCCCCCCATTAGCTGTAATTCCAAGGTTGTTAGTACTTTTGGACTCAGATCGTCATACTGAACAAGAATTTGAGTTGAGTTTTCAGGGACAGATGCGCCATCGGCACACCAAAAACAGTCACCGATATCGATAAAAGGGATGCTCGAGCGCGTGAGGGCCCGTACAAAAGTGCTTCTGCCCGTTCCACGCTCCGCAACCACGATACAGTAAAGGCCCGCGTCTGCATGCTCGATCGAGACCTCTCCTGCCGGAAATACCTTCCGCACAAGCGCCATCAGGCCATCACGCGCCTCGCGAGCACGAACGCGCACGCGGTTCACATGTCGCTCGTAATCACCCGATTCCAGCAAACGCGCCAAAGCGACCTGATCAACAGAGCTCACCGACGAGGCGTAGAAACCAAGGTTGCGCCTAAACCGCTCCATTAACTCATCGGGCAACACCATGTACGCCAAACGCAACGCCGATGAAAGGCTCTTCGAAAACGTGTTGGTGTATATAACCGACTGGGCGGCATCGATCGACGCGAGCGCGGGAATCGGCTTCCCGGCAAGGCGAAACTCACAATCAAAGTCATCTTCGATGAGATACCGACCTGGTCGCTCGGCGGCCCAGCTCAGAAGCGCATAGCGACGCGCAATGCTCGTCACAAGGCCGGTCGGATACTGATGGGACGGCATCAGGTGAAGTACATCGGTCCCGGTTTTCTGCAGAGCGCTCAAGTCCACGCCCTCATCATCCAACGGGATATGTCGAACTTTGCAGCCCATAGCCTGATAGATGCGCGTCAGACGTAAATAGCCCGGGTCCTCAACGGCATACACCTTGTCAGCGCCAAGCAACTGAACCAACATGGTATCGAGCAGCTGGGCGCCCGCGCCGATAACAATGTTATTGGGATCGACATTCATGCCCCTTGTCCCACGCAGGTGGTGAGCAATTGCGCGTCGCAGCCGAGCGGTGCCCTGCGCCGGTGCGGGCGAAAAGATTTCGCGCTCATCTTCGGATGCCAGCGTCGCCCGTAGTGCGCTTTGCCAAAGCCGCGCCGCCTCCAAAGCGGAAGGAGAAAGTGCATCGAATCGCTCGACCTGTCCGTTGACATCATGCGCGCTGGGACCCGCAGAGGCGGCATCTCGGTCGATGCCCTCCGCAGCCGAAGCCAAAACCGGTGCATCCGGAAGCTCGCAAGCGTAGTAGCCACGACGTGGTATTGAGCAAATATAGCCCTCAGCGAGTAACTGGCTATATGCATTCTCGATGGTAATAACACTGATTCCCAGATGACTGGCAAAGGCGCGCTTAGACGGCAAATGCTCCCCCGCCACAATGCGTCCAGCTACGATATCATCTCGAATTTGCTGGTAAACATACTCATAGAGCGATGCTTCGCCGCGTTTTTCCAAATTGTAGTCAAGCATGAGCCTATCACCTGACCTTATTAAGTCATTCAATCTGGTATTAGTCTGACCTTGTAATTATCTCGAAAACTGAGTATTTCGCCATACCCAGCTCCCCGATAGGATGTTCCGTCAAGCAATGCACATGCCAACCAAGGGAGCAACCATGGCAGAACAGACCAGCAAGGCCGATCGCGTCAAACTCAATCGCGAGCTCGCGCAGATGCTCAAGGGCGGCGTCATCATGGACGTCACCACGCCCGAGCAGGCACGCGTCGCCGAAGAGGCGGGCGCCTGCGCCGTCATGGCACTCGAGCGCATTCCGGCCGACATCCGTGCCGCAGGCGGCGTCTCGCGCATGAGCGACCCCAAGATGATCAAGGGCATCCAAGAGGCCGTCTCCATCCCTGTTATGGCCAAGTGCCGCATCGGCCACATTGTCGAGGCGCAGGTCCTGCAGGCCATCGAGATCGATTACATCGACGAGTCCGAGGTTCTCTCCCCTGCCGATGACGTCTATCACATCGACAAGACACAGTTCGACGTGCCGTTCGTGTGCG
>URGG01000066.1 GCA_900547345.1 uncultured Collinsella sp.
ACAGCTCGTAGAGCGTGGTGAACTTGTCCTGCAGGTAGCTGCAGTAGTAGCGGGCATCGAACGCCATGCCGCACGCGCCCTTGATGAGCTCCGGCGCGTCCTTGGCGCGGCCCCACTGCCAAATGTGCTCGCCCAGCCAGGCGCGGACGGGTGTCAGGTCGCCGCTCGCACAGGCGCCGTTGAGGTCGACACCGTCGCGGCACATGGCCGGCACAAACATGGCGTCGTAGGCGCTGCCCAGCGCATAGGTGGGGAAGTAGCCAAACGAGCCGCCGCTCCAGTGCGTATCCTGTAGGCAGCCGTGCGTGTCGTCGGGAACGGGAATGCCCAGGTACTCATCCATGAAGCGGTTCCAAAGCGCGGGGATATCCTTGGCTGTGGCCTCGCCGGCAAACAGCATGCGCTCGATCTCGTAGCGCACCATAACGTGCAGCGGATAGGTGAGCTCGTCGGCCTCGGTGCGGATCAGCGAAGGCTGCGCGATGTTCACGGCGTGGTAGAGCGTGTCCTCGTCGACGTCGCCGTAGACCTCGGGTGCGTGGCGGCGCAGCACCTCGAGCAGCGGTCCCATAAAGGCACGGCTGCGGCCCACGGTGTTCTCAAAGAAGCGGCTCTGGCTCTCGTGGATGCCCATGGAGGTGCCGCCCTCCAGGCAGGTGCGCGCATAGGCGGGATTGACGCCCAGCTCGTACATGGTGTGCCCCGCCTCGTGGATGATGCTGTAGACGTTGGAGATGCAATCGTCCTCGTAGATGTGTGTCGCGATGCGCGCGTCACCCACGGCAAAGCCCTCGCTAAACGGGTGCTCGGTAAAGGCAAGCGTGGTGTCGTCCAGGTTCAGGCCGACGAGCTTCATCAGGTCGAAGCTCATGGCGCGCTGGGCGGCCTCGGGCACGCGGGCGTGCAAAAAGTCGGCAGCGGGCTGCTGGCCGCGCTCGCCGATGGCGTGCACGAGCGGCACGACCGTGGCCTTGACCTCCTCGCAAAACGCGTCGAAGCTCTCGGCAGAAAGGCCGCGCTCGTACTGGTCGAGCCAAACGTCGTATGGGTCGCGCTTGGGGTCCATGAGTTCGGCCTGATGCTTAAGTTGGGCGACGATTCTATCCACATAGGGCTCAAAGCTCGCCCAGTCGTTGGCCGTCTTGGCCTTATGCCACACGGCGTCGGCCTCGCAGGTGAGCCTGGTCCAGGCCTCGGCCTCCTCGGTAGGAATAACGCTTGCCTCGCGCTGGTCGCGGCCGAGCACGCGAATCTCGTCGAGCAGCTGCGGGTCGTCTACGTGTCCGCCTGCAACCGTCTCGCGCGCTAACGAGCGTACGAGCTCAACGGACTTCTCGCTGGTCAGCAGCTTGTGATGCTCGCCGGCAAGCGTGCCCATGGCGTCGGCACGGGCGGCAGCGCCGTTGGCAGGAGCAATCGTCGCCCCATCGAACTCGGCAATCTTGAGCAGGTACTCGCGAGTCCACAGCTTGCCCTCGAGTTTGCGGAACTTTTTGACGGCCTTGTCGACTTTAGCGGCCTTGACGCCCTTGGCGGCCTTTGCCACGGCGGCCTTGGCCTTCTTATCGAGTTTCTTTCCCATACCGTATCCTTAATCTCGCAGGCCGAGCGCCGCAGGCGGGTGCGCGGCCAGTTTGCACAGCTACCTGCCTTGTACCCAGCGCGAACAAAACGGAACGCGGCGATGCGCTCGCGAAATGTGTTATCCTATAGCCCAATGCGTTGACGGAGAGGGTTTTGCCCGCCGCGTCGCCGGCAAGAGAGGGAAGGTCATGGGCTGCAAGCCTTCCTGCGGTGGCAAGGGCCAAGCGTTCACTCCCGAGCAGCGACCTCAACGGGCACGCGGCCAGTGGCAGCAAAGTCCCAGTAGGGAAGCCGTGAGCCTCGCGACAAGAGGCACAGAGTGGGCGCGGCGGGCCAGACATCCGCCGGGTCAAACAAGGTGGTACCGCGGAATTCAACCGTCCTTGGGCAATGTACATGCCCGAGGGCGGTTTTTTTGTTACCGAACCGGGCCGCGCATCCGCAACATCGGGCGGCGTCAGCCGTCCCGGAGCGCGGATGTGCGAGAGACGAAAGGGAAGACATGAGTCTGATTGATGATCTGGTCAAACTCGAGGAAGAGGCCAAGGAGCTCGTCACTAGCGCTGACGACGCCGCCAAGCTCGAGGCCGCGCGCGTTGAGCTGCTCGGCCGCAAGGGCCGTATCACCGGCCTGATGCGCATGATGGGCAAGCTCGCTCCCGAGGATCGTCCCATGATGGGCAAACGCGCCAACGAGATGCGCCAGCTGATCGAGGGCATGCTCGACGAGCGCACCACCGAGATGAAGGCCGCCGCCCTCAAGCACGCACTCGAGCACGAGGCCGTCGACATCACGCTGCCGGGCATCCGTCCGCAGATCGGTCACCAGCACCTGATCAAGCAGATCATCGAGGAGGCCGAGGACATCTTCTGCGGCATCGGCTACACCGTCGAGTCCGGCCCCATGGTCGATACTTCCTACTACAACTTCACCGCACTCAACGCGCCCATGGATCACCCGAGCCGCTCGGCTCGCGACACGTTCTATGTGGTCGACAACAACCCCGGCAGCGTCGCGCATCCCGAGGCTCACGCTCACGGTGAGTCCGACGTGCTGCTGCGCACCCAGACCTCGGGCGTGCAGATCCACACCATGGAGTCGCAGAAGCCGCCCATCTACATGATCTGCCCGGGCACCGTCTACCGTCCCGACACGGCCGACGCCTGCCACCTGCCGCAGTTCAACCAGATTGAGGGCCTGGTCGTCGACGAGGGCATCACCTTTGGCGATCTTAAGGGCACGCTCGACTACTTTGTTAAGTGCATGTTTGGCGAGGATCGCAAGACGCGTTACCGCCCGCACTTCTTCCCCTTCACCGAGCCCAGCTGCGAGGTGGACGTGAGCTGCCACGTGTGCGGCGGCAAGGGCTGCAACTTCTGCAAGCACAGCGGCTGGATCGAGATCCTGGGCTGCGGTATGGTCGACCCCAACGTCCTGATCAACTGCGGCATCGACCCCGAGAAGTACACCGGCTTCGCCTTTGGTATTGGCGCCGAGCGCGTCGCGGCACTGCGCTACGACCTGCCCGACCTGCGCACGTTGATGACTGGTGACATGAGGTTCTTGAACCAGTTCTAGAACGCTTTCTTCTTAGTTGCAGTTTCCGGCTCAAAGCCGCATTTATGAAAGGAGACCAGTTAGATGCGCGTTTCTTACGACTGGCTCAAGACCATGATCGATATTCCGGAGGATCCCAAGACCCTTTCGGACGAATATATCCGTACCGGCACCGAGGTCGAGGCGATCGACACCGTGGGCGAGTCCTTCGACCACGTGGTGACCGCCAAGGTGCTCACCAAGATCCCGCACCCCGATAGCGACCACATGTATGTGTGCTCGGTCGATGTGGGCGACAAGAATCTCGACGCCGACGGCAATCCCGCTCCGCTGCAGATCGTCTGCGGCGCGCAGAACTTCGAGGCCGGCGACCACATCGTCACGGCCATGATTGGCGCCGTGCTTCCCGGCGACGTTAAGATCAAGAAGAGCAAGCTTCGCGGCGTCGTGTCCATGGGCATGAACTGCTCCGCGCGCGAGCTCGGCCTGGGTGGCGACCACTCCGGCATCATGATCCTGCCCGAGGATACGCCCTGCGGCATGCCGTTTGCCGAGTACGTGGGCTCGAGCGACACCGTGCTCGACTGTGAGATCACGCCCAACCGTCCCGACTGCCTGTCCATGATCGGCATGGCCCGCGAGACCGGCGCCATCTTCGACCGCGATTTCCACGTTGAGCTGCCCGCCATCAAGGTCGAGACCGGCCGCGCGACCGACGACGAGCTTTCCGTCGAGATCGCCGACGAGGGCCTGTGCGACCGCTACGTCGCCCGCATCGTGCGCAACGTGAAGGTCGGTCCCTCGCCCGACTGGATGGTCAAGCGCCTCAACGCCCTGGGCGTGCGCCCGCACAACAACATCGTCGATATCACCAACTACGTGATGATGCTCACCGGCCAGCCGCTGCACGCCTTTGACCTCGACACCTTTGCCGAGCGCGATGGCCACCGTCGCGTGGTGGTTCGCGCCGCCCAGCAGGACGAGAAGTTCACGACTCTCGACGGCGAGGAGCGCGTGCTCGACGCCGGCATGGGCCTCATCACCGACGGCGAGCGTCCCGTGGCGCTGGCCGGTGTCATGGGCGGTATGGATTCCGAGATCGAGGACGATACCGTCGATGTGATGGTCGAGAGCGCCTGCTTCAACGCCGGCCGCACCTCGCACACCAGCCGTGACCTGTCGCTGATCTCCGACGCCTCCATCCGCTTTGAGCGCCAGGTCGACGAGACCGGCTGCGTGGACGTCGCCAATGTGACGTGCGCGCTTATCGAGGAGATCGCCGGCGGCGAGGTCGCCCCCGGCTATGTGGACGTGTTCCCCGCGCCCAAGACCATCGACAGCATCAAGCTGCGCCTGGCCCGCGTGCACGCCATCTGCGGTGCCGACATCGAGCCCGACTTTATCGAGCGCTCGCTCACCCGCCTGGGCTGCACCGTCGAGCGCGACGGCGAGGACTTTATGGTCACGCCGCCGAGCTTCCGTCCCGACCTGCCGCGTGAGATCGACCTGATCGAGGAGGTCCTGCGCCTATGGGGCATGGGTCGCGTCACGGCAACCATTCCGGCTGCCAAGAACCACATCGGCGGTCTGACGCGCGAGCAGAAGCTTACCCGCAAGGTCGGCGAGATCCTGCGCGCCTGTGGCCTCAACGAGACCACGACCTTTGGCTTTGCTGCCCCGGGCGACCTGGAGAAGATTGGCATGTCCACCGAGGGCCGCGGCTGCCCCGTGGTTCTCATGAACCCGCTGGTGGCCGAGCAGACCGAGATGCGCCGTTCGCTGCTGCCGGGCCTGCTGCAATCCGTGGCCTATAACGAGGCCCACGGCACGCCCAACGTGCACCTGTACGAGGTCGGCAGCTTGTTCCACGGTCGCGAGAACGCCAGCCTGCCCAAGGAGACCAAGTCCGTAGCGGGCGTGCTCTCGGGCCAGTGGAGCGAGCAGTCCTGGAGCATGAAGTACCGTAAGCTGCGCTTCTTCTTTGGCAAGGGCATCGTTGAGGAGCTGCTTGCTCAGCTGCGCATCGAGAAGGTTCGATTCCGTCCCGTCGAGGGCGAGAGCTATGCCTTCCTGCAGCCGGGTCGTGCTGCCGAGGTGCTCTCGGGCGGTACCGTGCTGGGCTGGGTTGGCGAGATCCACCCCGAGGCGCGCGAGGCTATGGGCATTGACGAGGTCGTCGTTGCCTTTGAGCTCGACCTGGACAAGCTGATCAAGGGCGCCCGCAACCAGGAGAACTACCGTGAGTTCTCGCAGTACCCGGCCGTTGAGCACGACCTTGCTATCGTGGTCGACAACACTGTGACCTGCGAGGATCTTGAGCGTCGTATTACGAGTGCCGGCGGCAAGCTGCTCGAGGGCGTGCGCCTGTTCGATGTCTACCGCGATCCGGTCCGCATCGGCAAGGGCAAGAAATCCATGGCCTTTGCGCTTACGTATCGCTCCGACGACCACACGCTCACCAGCGAAGAGGTCGAAAAGGCGCACCAGAAGATCGTCACCAAGGTGTGCAAGGGCGTAAACGGCGAGGTCCGCGGCTAGGTCCTGCGCTGGGGTATGGGTCAGCGGTGGCTGCTGCCGAATCCTACGTGACTGCTATGCCCGGTATAAGGCGCTGCTGAGCCTGCATATATGACACGCGCATTACATAACGGCGTGCTGCTTTGTCGGCAGTGCGCCGTTTTGCTATGATAGCCCGCGGCGTGTTACGAATCTGACAATACGTAACACTGACAAGGTGATTCAAGCGGCGTTGCAATTCCGTGCGCCGATAACCGGGAGGCGTACATGCACATTCCAGATAATTATCTGTCCCCGCAGACCGATGCCGTCATGGCAGTGGCGATGGTGCCCGTTTGGATCCACTGCATCAAGAAAGTGCGCGCCACGCTCGATCGCGAGCATATGGCTTTCCTGGGCATCTGCGCCGCGTTCTCCTTCCTGCTTATGATGTTCAATGTGCCGCTGCCCGGCGGCACCACAGGTCACGCCGTCGGCGGCGCGCTCATTGCACTGCTGCTAGGCCCCGAGGCCGCGGCTATCGCTGTCTCGGTTGCGCTGGCGCTGCAGGCGCTGCTGTTTGGCGACGGCGGCGTTCTGTCGTTTGGCGCTAACTGCTTTAACATGGCCTTTGTGCTGCCGTTTGTCGCTGCTATCGTGTTCCGTGCGCTCAACAGCCGCCTGCACGACAAGAGCTGGGGCACCTCGGTTTCTGCCGTCGTGAGCGGTTGGGTCGGCCTGTGCCTGGCGGCCCTGTGCGCGGCAATCGAGTTTGGTATTCAGCCGATGCTCTTTACCAACGCTTCGGGCGCGCCGCTGTACTGCCCCTTCCCGCTGTCCGTGGCTATTCCGGCCATGTTGATCCCGCATATGCTGGTTGCCGGCGTGATCGAGGGCGTGGCGACGGCCGCCATCTACGGTTTCATTAAGAAGACGGCGCCGAGCGTTATCGTCGGGCCCGAGGCCGTCGATGGCCAGCTTACTGCCGAGGGCGCTGCTGCCAAGAAGACCTCGCTGGTCCCCACGCTCATCTTGGTTGCCGTGCTTGTCGTGGCTACGCCGCTCGGCTTGCTTGCCACAGGTGACGCATGGGGCGAGTGGGACGCCGAGGGCGCCGCGACCGCCGTTCAGGAGGCTGGTGACGACAGCCTGCAGGCTTCGGTCGGCCTTGATACCCCGACCTTTGCCGACGCTCTGCCTACGGGTGATTACCTGCAGGCCTATTCCGAGGAGCAGGGTCTTGGCTTTGCCGGTCAGGCTGCCATGTATATCCTGTCCGGCGTGATTGGCGTGGCGGTGCTCACCATCGCATTCCGTCTGATCTCGCTGACGGTTAAGGAAAGCGGTGCTCATGGCAATAGCCGAGCTGCCTAGCTGGCTTGCGGTCGAGCAGCGTTACGAGCCCGTGGGGGCTCGGCATCGTGTGATGCAAAAGAACGTCCTGCACCTGGCGAGCCTGCTTGAGCGGGTTCGCCTGGGTGGAGGCGCGCACGAGGGCGGGTCGATGGTCGACCGCGCCCTTTCTTGCGTTTCGGCTCCGGTGCGCCTGGTGGGGATGCTCGTCTGCGTCCTGTGCGTGTGTCTGACGCAGAGCCCGCTGTACCTGATGTTGATGGCGGCTATCGCGCTGGTGCTGGTCGCGGTGCGCCCCGCACGCGGGCTGCGTGCGACCATTGTACCGACGCTCGGCGCCACGGGGCTTGCGGTGGTTCTGGCATTGCCTGCCCTGCTGCTGGGCGCGTCTGCCACGGGCGCCATGCTCAAGATCGCGCTCAAGACCTTCATTAATGTGTCGCTGGTGCTGGGCGTTTCGTGGACGCTTACCTGGAGCCGCATGTCGGCGGCGCTCAAGATGTTGCACCTGCCCGACGAGGCTATCTTTACGTTTGATATGGCACTCAAGCATATCGAGGTGCTGGGACGCACGGCGCACGATCTGTGCGAATCGGTCATGCTGCGCAGCGTTGGCCGTGCGCCCGAGGGATTTTCGCGTACCGATTCGATCGCGGGTATCATGGGCATGACCTTTATCAAGGCGATGAAATGCAGCCGCGCGATGGACGAGGCTATGCTTTGCCGCGGCTTTGCCGGTGCGTATCCGGCTCCCGCGCGCGCCAGGTTTGGCTGGCGCGATGCGGCCTATGCGGCCGGCGTGGCGCTGCTGACAGTGTTGTGCGCCGTGCTGTAGGCGCTGCTGGTTCCGACTGGGGATGCAAATGGGGAAGGGCGACGTTTTGGCAAACGATACAAATGACGCGATGGGCGCGAGCGGTGCTGTTGGCGCCGAGGCAACGCCGCTCATCGAGTTTCGCGACGTGGTGTTTTCCTATGCGGGCCATACGGTGGTCGACGGCGTTTCGCTGCGCGTGGACCGTGGTGAACTCGTTGCCCTGCTCGGTCCCAACGGCTGCGGCAAGACGACGATTATGCGTCTTATTAACGGCCTTGAACTCGTGGATGCAGGGGCATACCTGTTTGACGGGCACGTGATCGATGAGGCGTTTCTAAAGGATTCCGCGGCCGCTCAGCGTTTTCATCAGCGCGTAGGTTTTGTGTTTCAGAATGCCGATGCTCAGCTGTTCTGCGCTACGGTGGGCGAGGAAGTTGCTTTTGGTCCCGCGCAGATGGGGCTGCCGGCAGACGAGCTCGAGCGCCGCGTGCGCGATGCCATGGGGCTGTTCCAGGTTGCCGACCTTGCCGACGCCTCTCCCTATCAGCTCTCGGGCGGGCAAAAGAAGCGCGTTGCGCTGGCTGCGGTGGTGTCGATGAACCCGGATATCTTGGTCCTCGACGAGCCTACCAATGGGCTCGACGAGGATTCATGCGACATTGTGGTCAACTTCTTGCTGGCCTACGTCGCGGCGGGTAAGACGGTCTTGATGAGCACACATCACCAGGATTTGGTGCGACGCCTGGGTGCCCGTGCAATCTATATCGATCGATATCACCATGTGATCGAGGCGCCTTCGCCGTCGTATGGAACCGAAAGCGGTGCTACGGACTAGTTGCTGCGTAGAGCGTGCGTAGCCGCCCGCGCGGCTTTGCCGTGATGGTATAGTTATCCAGGTTTTTTATGGGGGTGGCTATGCCAAGCTGGAACATTCATATCGCTCAGACGGAGCGTTTGCTGGAGCGCACCGGTGCGCTTGCCAATAGCGTGCGCGACCGCAATGCCTTTTTGTTTGGCTGCGTGGTTCCGGATATCTTCGTGGGCTATATGGTCCCTGGCATCGCCGATCCCATCCCGTACCGCATTACGCACTTTGCCAAGCCTGAACCCATCCCTAAGCCTCGTGAGCATGAGTTCTGGGATACCTATGTGGCGCCGCTGCTTAACGGCGCACCCGCGGGCGAACCCGCCGAGGCTACCTCGATTGTCGAGGAGCGCGAGCGACTGAATCGCGTGCACTATCCCCAGCGCTACAGGGATGCCGAGCCGGTTGTCGGTCCCGGCGCTCGTGAGTTCTCGCTTGCGTCCGAAGATGTGGCGCAGTCGTTGCTCGATTTGACGCTGGGTGTCTGGTCGCATCTGGTGGCCGATACCGTATGGAATACGCGCGTGAATCAGTACCTGGAGGCGCACGGCGGCAAGCCGTGCGAGGAGTTCCGCATTAAAAAGCAAGGCGACTTTGACTGGTTCGGCAAGACGCTCGGCATTGTTTCGATTCCGCGCGCGACCGATCGCCTGTATACTGCGGCGACGCGTTTTGGGCAGTATCCCATCCATAAGGAGTATGTGCTCAAGACCATCGGCGTCATGCACGAGATTGTACGCGAAAACCCCGGCGATCCCGACCATCCGCCATACCGCCTGCTAACCGAGGAATTCTTCGACGCAACGTTTACCGAGGTCATCGAGCTGACCGAGGCGGGTTTTGCCGCCCGTGTCGAATCGCCCGATGTGCCTGCGCTGCCCCTGATTGCTAGCTGCTAGCTGGCCGGCCCGGCAGTGAATAGCTCAACCCAATCGACAAGTAGCTCTTGCCGTAAGGTATCTTCGGCAATGCGCTCCTGTTTGGTCTTTGGGATGTGGGGAAGCCCGGCCGTTTTATGGATGAGCTCGGCTATGTGGTCGAAGCTCTTCTTCTCCTTGATCTGGTCATAGGTAATTTGGATGACGTCGTAGCCCATGCTTGTGAGTGCGGTGGCGCGCTCGGCATCGGAGAGACTCGCGGCTTCGCTGTCGTGGGCAGAGCAGCCTTGGCATTCCAGAATGACGCCCATGCTGTCGGTGGCGCTTTCGATGAGGATATCGGCGTAGCAGCAGGTTTTGTCATACAGCGAACGTGCGGCTTCACTGAGCGGGATGCGCGCGTTGTTGGCGATCTCGATGCCCTGGCCGCCCTCGTCGCGGGGGAGCGAGATAAGCATGGAGGTCTGTACTTCGAAGGGCGAGGCGGCCTGCCCCGTCATGTGCTCGGCCGCCCAACGCAGTTGTTTGACGCCGCGCAGGCCTGCGGCTTGCTTGGCGAACGCGGCGATATCCGTTGCGGTAAGAAGCGGTGTGCGCTTCCACAAGTTGGTGTCATTGCCCTTGGTGTCGTTAACTCGCTCCCAGCCGCAGTTGGGTGGAATGAACTTAAGCGAAATAGCTTCATCGAGTTGTTGTTGCGTTCGCTCGCAGGGCTTAAACACTGCAAAGGAGCCGCACATCTCGTAGCACGCCATGAGTAACTGGTTGCGTGAGACCTGCGTGGCAAGGCTGAGCAGCGTGAACTCCGGTGACGTGACATCAAACCCATGTTCAGTCTGCCTAAACGACCCCGGAGGTGGTTCTTGGGTCAGGAGGTGCGATTTAAACAGGCTTCGCGACCCGGATTGTGCTCGAGTGAATACAAGCCTGTGAAGTGGTGCGTGAAGCAGGTCTTTTACAACTGCATGACTTCCGAGGCCACAACATCTGCGATCCATATTGCCAAGGCTAATGGCGGGGTAAAGGCCTAATACCTGCAGCGGGATGCGGTAGTAGTTAAAGGCGGATTGCCCACAAAGCGTCAGGTCCATAATGCCCTCCTGGCCGAAATCATCTCTTTGAAGCGAGTGATGCCAGCGTCAATCCGGAAGTATGCGGCAAAATCTGAACCCTATGAGCGGACCTGGCTTTTGAGGCTAGTTTATCAGGCATTTTGTTGCGAAAAAACAGGGTGTGCTCGGAGGTTCCAGAATTTGCCGCATACTTCCGAAAACCAGGTCGATTTGGTTCTTGCTAAAACGATTTATCAGCCCTGTGTGAGGTGTGGGTTTGCCACCGGGCGAACACTTTTAGCGCTTGGGGCTTTATTTTTTGGGCCTCGAAGGGTGGATTTCGCGCTTTTGGTAAAGAAATGAGTGCGTGTTTTGCCGTGC
>URGG01000067.1 GCA_900547345.1 uncultured Collinsella sp.
CGCTGAATCAGGCGCCCGGCCGGGGGTGGGCGCCCCCCCGCCGTAGTGGAGGCCGCGCAGAAGGCCGCGACCGCTGCTGCCGAGAAAGTTGCCGAGGCAGTTGCCGATGCCAAGAACGCGGCAGGGGAGACGTCCGTCGCCACCGAGCCCGCCGCCACCGAGCCCGCAGTCGCCACCGCCGCCCAGGCCCCCGAAGGCGCAATCTTCAACCCCGAGGCCGCCCACGGCAACCTGCACCTGGGCATCGACGTGGGCTCCACCACCGTTAAACTTGCCGTGCTCAACGACGACAACCAGATCGTCTACGCCAAGTACCAGCGCCACCACACCGACGTCCGTGCCTGCGCCCGCGACCTGTTTGAGGGTGCTGCGACCGTGCTTCCGACGGCCCAGATGACCTGCTCCATCACCGGCTCGGGCGGCCTGCTGCTGTCCCAATGGCTCGACCTGGAGTTTGTCCAAGAGGTCATCGCCAGCAAACGCGCCGTCGAGACTCTCATTCCGGCCACCGATGTCGCCATCGAGCTGGGCGGCGAGGACGCCAAGATCATCTACTTCGACAACGGCATCGAGCAGCGCATGAACGGTACCTGCGCCGGCGGTACGGGCGCGTTCATCGACCAGATGGCAACCCTGCTGCACACCGACGCCAGCGGCCTCAACGAGCTCGCGGCCAACGCCACCACGATCTATCCCATCGCCAGCCGCTGCGGCGTCTTTGCCAAGACTGACGTGCAGCCGCTGCTCAACGAAGGCGCCCGCCCCGAGGACGTCGCCGCTTCCATCTTCCAGGCCGTCGTGACCCAGACCATCTCGGGCCTGGCGTGCGGCCGTCCCATCCGCGGCAACGTCGCCTTCCTGGGCGGCCCGCTGCAGTATCTCTCTGAGCTGCGCCACCGCTTCTACCTCACGCTCAACCTGGACGAGGAGCACCGTATCGTGCCCCAAAACGCTCACCTGTTCGTGGCGAGCGGCGCCGCCATGGCGCACGAGTCCAACAAGCTCAGCACGTTCCCGCAGCTCATCGAGGCTATCGATGCCCTGGGTGACACCCAAGGTGCCGAGGTCGAGCGCCTGGATCCGCTCTTTGCCACCGACGAGGACTTCGCCGAGTTCAAAACCCGCCACGACCAGGAAGTCGTCCCCAAGGGCAAGCTCGAAGGCTACACCGGCCGCGTGTTCATCGGCATCGACGCCGGTTCCACCACCATGAAGGCCGCGCTCGTGGGCGAGGACGGTCAGCTGCTGCACACCTGGTACGGCAACAACAACGGCGACATCCTGGGCACGGCCAAGGTCATCATGGCCGATTTCTACAACCACATTCCTGCCGGCTGTACCATCGGCCACGTGACCACCACGGGCTACGGTGAGGCGCTTCTCATTGAGGCCCTCAAGGCCGATTCCGGCGAGATCGAGACCGTCGCGCACCTGCGCGGCGCCAAGGCGTTCCTGCCCGGCGTCGAGTTCATTTTGGACATTGGCGGACAGGACATGAAGTGCCTGCGCGTCAAGGACGGCGTCATTGAGCACATCATGCTCAACGAGGCCTGCTCGTCGGGTTGCGGTAGCTTTATCGAGAGCTTCGCCGTCTCTATGAACATGGACGTGCGCGCGTTCGCCGACGCGGCCATCCATGCCAAGGCCCCGGTCGACCTGGGCAGCCGCTGCACGGTCTTTATGAACTCGCGCGTCAAGCAGGCGCAAAAGGAAGGCGCCACGGTGGGCGACATCGCGGCCGGCCTGTCCTATTCCGTCATCAAGAATGCCCTGTTCAAGGTCATTAAGCTGCGCGATCCCAAGGAGATCGGCAGCCAGGTAATCGTTCAGGGCGGCACCTTTATGTCCGATGCCACGCTGCGCGCGTTTGAGCAGCTTACCGGCGTTCATGCCGTGCGTCCCGACATCGCCGGCTGCATGGGCGCCTATGGCGCTGCCTTGCTCGCCCGCGATCGCGCTGGCGCCGACGGCACTTCGACCATCCTTTCTGCCGAGGACATCGCACACCTCACCGTGACGCAAAAGCATGTCCGCTGCGGCCGTTGCTCCAACAACTGCCAGCTCACCGTCAACGACTTTGGCGGCGGCAGGCGCTTCATTACCGGCAACCGCTGCGAGAAGGGCGCCGGCCACAAAAAGCAGAAGACCGAGGCCCCCAACCTCTTCAAAAAGAAAAACGAGCTGCTCTTTAACCGCGAGGCGCTGAGTCCCGACGAGGCCCCGCGCGGCACCGTCGGCATCCCGCGCGCACTCAACATGTACGAGAACTACCCCTTCTGGCACGCGTTCTTTACGCGCCTGGGCTTTAGCGTGCAGCTGTCCGACCAGTCGAGCAAAAAGACCTACCAGGCGGGCATCGAGTCCATGCCGTCCGAGAGCGTGTGCTATCCGGCCAAGATGAGCCACGGCCACGTGATGAACCTCATCGACCGTGACGTCGACTTTATCTGGATGCCGTGCGTGCGCTGGGAGCGCAAGGAGGATCCGACCGCCGGTAACTGCTACAACTGCCCCATCGTCATGAGCTACCCCACGGCGCTGGCGCTCAACATCGACGAGATTCGCGAGCAGAACATCGAGTTCCTGTATCCGTTTGTGCCCTATCACGACAAGACCGAGCTCAAGCGCCGCTTGTATCAGGTGCTCGCCGTCGACCGTGTGGCCGATGCTGAGGCCGGTCGCGGTCGCGTGCGTGGACCCAAGATCACGCGCTCCGAGGTCGATGCCGCCGTCAACGCTGCCTTTGAGGCCGATGCGCGCTTCCACGAGGATATCCAGACCATGGGCGAGGAGGCTCTTAAGTGGGTCGAGGACCACGGCGGCCACGGCATCGTACTCGCCGGCCGCCCCTACCATAACGACCCCGAGATCAACCACGCCCTGCCCGAGCTTATCTCGAGCTTTGGCTTTGCGGTCTTTACCGAGGATTCGCTTGCGCACCTGGTGAAGCCCGAGCGTCCCATCCGCGTCGTCGACCAGTGGATGTACCACAGCCGCCTGTACGCCGTCGCCCGTTTTGTGACGATGCGCAACGACCTGGACCTGATCCAGCTCAACTCTTTCGGCTGCGGCCTGGACGCTCTGACCACCGACCAGGTGCAGGAGATCCTGGAGGCCAGCGGCAAGATCTACACCGTGCTCAAGATCGACGAGGTATCCAACCTGGGCGCCGCGCGCATTCGCATCCGCTCGCTCATGGCCGCGCTTAAGGACCAGGAGGCCGAGCGCCTGGCAGAGGCCACGGCCGCGGGCGAGACCTACGAGCAGGGCGACGCCGCGCCGGTGGCGCCTTCCACGGATGCCCCCGCGTTCGCGAGTCGCAAGTACACGTTTGAGGCGCAGCGTGAGAGCGCATCGACCGCGTGGCCCAAGGTTCCCTTTACCGAGCAGATGCGCGAGGAGGGCTATACCATCCTGTGCCCGCAGATGGCGCCGATCCACTTTGACCTGGTCAAAGAGGTGTTCCGCGGTGCCGGCTACAACTTGGAGCTTCTGCCCTCGACCGATCACGACGCCGTCGAGGCCGGTCTGCGCTATGTGAACAATGACATTTGCTACCCGTCGATTCTGGTAACGGGCCAGATCATGGAGGCCATCGAGAGCGGCCGGTACGACCTGTCCAAGACGGCCGTGGTTATCAGCCAGACCGGCGGCGGCTGCCGTGCCACCAACTACATCGCACTCATCCGCAAGGCCCTGCGTGAGAGCGGCCACCCCGAGATCCCGGTGATCTCGCTTTCGGCCGTGGCGCTCGGCGAGGACAACCCCGGCTTTAAGATTACGCCGGCGCTGCTTAAGCAGGCAGTCTACGCGGTGCTCTTTGGCGACGTGATGATGCAGATGCTCTACCGCTGCCGTCCGTACGAGGCCACGCCCGGTGCCGCCAACGCGCTCTACGAGGAGTACATGGCGCGTGCCCGCAAGCTGGCGCCTAAGTTCAACCGCCACAACTACACCAAGCTGTGCCGCGAGGCCATCCGCGCGTTCGACACCATGCCGCTCGTGGGCGAGGGCACCAAGCCGCGCGTGGGCGTGGTCGGTGAGATCTTGGTCAAGTTCCACCCTACGGCCAACAACCACGTGGTCGACGTTATCGAGCGCGAGGGCTGCGAGGCCGTGGTGCCGGGCCTGCTCGACTTCTTCCTGTACTCCATGAGCAACGCCGAGCTGCAGAAGGATGAGCTGGGTAGCTCTGCTACCACGCGCGCTGGTATGCAGGCGCTCATCAAGCTCGTGGACTGGATGCGTACGCCGGTGGAGGAGATGCTCGAAAAGTCCCGCCGCTTTGAGGCGCCCGAGCGCATCGGCACCATGGCCGACAAGGCCCGCACGGTGCTTTCGGTGTGCAACAACATGGGCGAGGGCTGGCTGCTCACGGCCGAGATGCTCGACCTGATCGATCACGGTGCGCCCAACATCATCTGCACGCAGCCCTTCGCGTGCCTGCCCAACCACGTGGTGGGCAAGGCCGTGATCAAGGAGCTGCGCCGTCAGCACCCCGAGAGCAATATCGTCGCGGTGGACTACGACCCCGGTGCGTCTGAGGTCAACCAGCTCAACCGTATTAAGCTCATGATTAGCGTGGCCAAGGAGAACATGCGCGCCGGTAAGGGCTTTAAGCTCGAGAAGGTGGCGCCGCTCGCGATGGACGAGGTCACCGGCCAGATGCGTGCCCATGACGGCTGCGTGAGCTGCGGCTCGGTCGATGAGAGCGCCGTGGCGTCGGTCGCTGAGCGCCTGGGACGCGGCATTAAGAAGTAGACGGCCCGCTTTGGGCTAGATGTGAAGCAAACGGGTGGTAGCCGTACCGGTTACCACCCGTTTTTGCTGGACATATGTTGCGCAAATGACCTTGCTACAGCCTTCCGTGGGCTTGCCCGATTTCTGGGCCGGTTCGGGCTTTGAGGACAAGTTACTGCAGGCCCAAGGCGATTTTTCGCTCAACGCAGGCCAGCACAGTGTGACCTATCTGCCAAACGACGAGACGACCGCTACGGTCTACCCATCGCCACCTACGAGATGGAAGCCGAGAAGTACATCTACCGCGTGTACAAGTACGAGCTGTAGCGCTGCGCTTAGGTTTGACCAATGGAGTATGAAAACACGCCGTTCGCCGTTCCCCCCCCCGGGGTGGGCAGCCATATGGTTTGATGTTAGAAACATATAGTTGTCGCCAGCCTGCTGGCGACGTTCCCCCTAATATCGGAGGTTCCAGGTATGTTTCACGCTCCGTTAAACAACTATCGGTTGGGCTAACATGGGTCGCCGTGCTATTTTGATAACCCTTGCAGTGGTCTGCTTGGCTGTGCTCCTGGGCGTTACAGGGCTGTTTGCTATAAGCCGAGAAACGTCCTATATGCGGGAATGCGCTTCCGAAGGGTTTGCCATTGACGGTTACTATCGGGACGACAAGACGAGTCTGGAAACCCTGGCCTTTCTTGAAGAGGATAACCATCGGTGGCAACTGGTCGACAAAGACGGCAGCTGCGTTGACGGGCAGTTTAAGCGTACGGACGATCCCAATATCCTGGTATTAAAGAAGGAAAACGGCGAAGAATTCGGCACGGTTCACGTTGCATATATATCGCGCCGACGCAATCAAGGGCAGATTTACCTAATTAGAAATACTAAGGTGACCCGATTTTATCTTGTGAGCACCGATCCGGCGTTTACGGTGGAGTCTGGCGATGTCGATGCGGACGTCTGATTCACGGCAATAAAACAGCGAGCGGGGCGCGGACGTGAACTACGTCCCGCTTTTTGCATGTGCCTGCGTCGCGTCTGAGCCTCGCCGCGACTTGCGCCTGTGCGCGGGAGCCATCCCATGCTCCGCATTACTCCACATCAAACTCCACACGATCGAGTTCGGGCACATTGAGGTTGATGAGCTTGCGGGCGACGTGACGGTCGTGTGCCCCAAGCGCCTCGCTTGTCGTCACGTGGGCGACAACCTCGCGCTCGACGATGCCCTCTTCCTCGCCCTCGGTAGCCGAGGTCTCGACGGCGACGGTGTAATCTTTAAAGCCCGGCAGCACCGCCGCAAGCTCGCGCGTGGTTTCGGTGACGCCGTAGCCGTCCTGCACGCCGGCCTGCGCCGAGCCAATGGAGCCTGCGGTCATAACGATGCAGGGGATGGCAAAGATGACCGTTCCCACGATGATGCGGCGGCGCACTTTGCGTGACAGCTCGTTGACCTCGGCGTTTTCCTCGGCGGTCACAATACCGTCGCCGTTCAGGTCGCGCTTGAGCGGCACGCGCAAAAGAAGCAGCACGACTTCGGCCGCGAGTGCGATAAAGACTACGTTGATGCTAAACTCGTAGAGCGCCGAGAGGAACAGTGACCCGCTTGCGATGGCGATGCCGTAACCCGCCGCGCACAGGGGCGGCATGAGCGCGGTCGCCACGGCTACGCCGGCAATGAGCGTCGAAGGCTCCTGCTCGCGCGAGTTGCCCAGCCCGCCCGCAAAGCCGCCCGCGAGCGCGACGGCAAGGTCCCATATGGTGGGTGTCGAGTTGTCGATGATGGCGGCCGTGGTGGTGCCAAGGGGCGAGAGCTTAAAATACAGCGTGGACGTGACCAGGCAAAAGACCATCTGCAGTGCGAGGCTGGCAATGGCCTCGACGGTGATCTCACGGTCGAGCGTGGCAATGCCGTATGCCATGGCAAGAACCGAGCCCATGAGCGGGCAGATGAGCATGGCGCCCACGATGGCGATGTCCGAGTCGATATCGAGGCCGATGCTCGCGATGAGCATGGCGATGATGAGGATGCATAGGTGGGAGCCGGTCAGGCGTGCCCCGTTTACAAAGCGCTTGCGGATTACGTGGTAGGGCGCGCGACCCTCGCGAATGTTGAATGCGCGCTTTAGGAAGCGGGTGGCGTTCTCCATGGCCTCGCTATGAGCAGGGCGGATGCCGTGGCGCCGGTGATGGCGTTCGCGTAGTCGCTTGATCTGTTGTTTGTCGAGTTCCATGTCCACCTCGTTCCAGCGCGGTCCGCGCAACGCGCCCGTTGTCCTAACTCTACACCGTGGCGGGCGGGGTGTCTGTTGGATGCGGAATCCGATAGGGCGGATGACGCGGGAGCAAATGCAAATCACAGGCTCAATTCCATCCCGCGAGAATATGATGCACCAGCTCCTTCAAATGTGACGAAACTGTGAAGTACGAGAGCGTGAATTTCAAAAAATACGCTGGTCGCCAATGTTGCGCAACAGAATTCAAAAATCGACAGCTACTGTTTGATACGTATGGATACATCCGTGTCAAAGGGAGAAAGCCATGGCAAACTACAGTCCACAACACTTTGAGCCTCGGGCCAAGGCCGTCAACGTCAAGGGCGTTGCCAACCGCGCCGTCGCAACCGTTTTGACGGCGGGCCTCATCGCTCAGCCGCTCATGTCGCCGCTGGCGGCAATCGCCGCACCGTCAACCGATAACGGCGATTCTGTTCAGGGGGGGGGTAGTTCTGTAGAGAATACCGTTGCCGCCGGTAACCAAGCGGTCGTAAAGACGGCTGCCCAGCTGGCCGAGGAGTCGGCAAAGCAGCTCAAGGACGCTCAGGCCGCCTACGATGCCGCCCAGAAGAAGGCCGACGCGGCGGGCCAGTCTCAAAAGCAGGCGCAGCAGCAAAAGAATCAGGCCTCGCAGGCTGTGAGCGACAACGAAATCGAGCAGAACGCAGCAGAAGTCGCCGCGCTCCAGGAGAAGATTGACGAGCTCAAAGCCGCCGTCGAAAAGACCGAGCAGCAGCAGAAGAAGCTGGGCGACCTGAACGATCAGCTCGATCAAGCCAACAAGAGTGTCGAGGATAAGACCCAGGCGCTCAAGGACGCCAAGGCAAAGCAGGATGAGGCCAAGAAGGCCCTCGACGATGCCCAGGCCAAGCTCGAGGCCATGGATATGGACGAGTACGAGGCCGCCAAGAAGGCCGTCGAGGACGCGCAGACAAAGCTCGATGACGCCAATAAGGCCGTTGCTACTGCACAGGCCAATCTGGACCAGGCCAAGGCTGCCGAGGCTAGCGCCCAGCAGGAAAAGAAGGACACTGAGGTCGCTCTGACGACTGCCCAGGCCAAGAAGCAGGAGACTGCCGCTGCGCTCGCAGCCGCAACCACCGCGCGCGATAACGCCCAGCAGAAGTTCAACCAGGCGCAGGCCGCGCTCGATGCTGCCGTCTCGGGTACGGGTGTTGACCTGAGTGCGCTTGAGGCCGCCAAGAAAGCTGCTGCTGGTGAGCTCAAGACCGCGCAGGCGGAGCTCAATGCCGCGACGGATGCCGACGCCACCGCACAGACAAATCTGCAGGCCGCCCAGGCTGCCGTCGCTGCCGCGCAGGAGAAGGCCAACGCCGCCAACGCTGCCGTGGCATCTGCCCAGTCTGCATACGATGCGGCAAACAAGGAGTACAAGGACGCGGCCAGTAAGCGTGACGCCGCGAAGACGGCATACGAGCAGGCCCAGCAGACCGAGGCCGACAAGAAGGCTGAGTACGACCGACTCGTCGAGATTCGTCAGCAGAAGAGCAACGAGTTCGATCAGGCTCGTGCTGAAGTAACCGACGCGCACAATGCATACGACGCCGCAAACGCCGAGGTCGAGAAGCTTAACCAGCAGATTGCAGACCTAAAGTCCAACATGACCGTTGACCAGGAAGTCATCAGTCAGGGTATGTTCGGCTTCATGAACTACATCATCGGCGGCAGCCAGTTCACAGCCACGCAGAAAAAGAACGCCCAGGACGCCGTATCGATGCTGACCGGCGCCGCTGACAAGGCCGAATGGTATGACAAGTACGTCGATCAGGACATGTCCCGCGACACCAACCCGCTCTCCTTGGAGCAGATGCGCAACGCCCTGACATATCTCGACACCCAGAACAACCTCCGCAAGGCGAACGGCCAGTCGGCGCTCAGCGTCAGCCTCCGCATGACTGTGGCGGCAGCCCTTAATACATCATATTCATCGAACATCTGGGGACACTCGAACTGCTATTTCGACAACGGGGAGAATCTTGCCGGCGGAGGCGGCGCATATACCGGCGGCGAGACCGAGGATACACTCGGTTGGCCCTACACCGGCCTCTACACACAGGAGAAGGAGGCATTCGATAAGTACGTCGCGCAGTATGGCGACGAACTCGGCAGCCACCGATATGATTCCTATTACATCTACCAGAACTACAACAGCATCTATCACGAGTGCGGGCACTATCTCAACATCATCGATTCAGCCACGGAAGCCATCGGTATCGCGACCGGTAGCGGTAAGAACACCGATTCCGAGGTAACCATCTTCGATTACAGCGCTGATAGCACTCAGGCTGATTTCACTGTCCCCGAGTTCAAGAAGCTCCTCAACGACTACATCGATTCCGCCTACAATGCAGGCGGCACGCAGGAGCAGAAGGAGCAGCTGAAGCAGCTTCAGAGCAAGCTGGCAGATGCGCAGAAGAACTTCGGGACTGCTGGAACGGCTTATTCTAACGCATTGGATAAGCAAGAAAGCGCGCGCGACGCCTATACCGCGGCCGACACGAACGTGAACACCGCCAAGGGTGAGTACGAGAAGGCCAAGTCCGGCACCGCCGCCGCTAAGACGGCATACGACGCAGCGAAGGATGCGCTCGGCGGAATCGACATCGAGTCCCTCAAGCAGAACCTCGATGCCGCCAAGGCCGAGGCCGCTACTGCCCAGGCGGCTCTCGATAAGGCAAACGCCACGCTTGCTGACAGCAAGACGAAGGCAGCCGAGGCCGCTGCTCACAAGGCGAAGGCTCGCAGCGCCCACGATGCCGCCAAGGCAAAGTCCGAACAGGCCAATGAGGCGTATGACAACGCCACGGCTTCGGTCAAGGACCTTGCTGCCAAGCGCGATGCCGCCCAGGCGGACCTTGCGAATAAGCAGGGCTCGCTTGACGAGGCAAAGAAGGCCGACGATGCCGCCCAGGCTGGTGTAGACAAGGCCCAGGCCGCAGATGTCCAGGCCGCGACTGCTCTTTTGGACGCCAAGCAGGCGGTTGCCGCCAAGGCGCAGGCTGTGTCCGATGCGCAGGCCAAGGCCAAGGCTGCTGAGGGTGAGCTGGCTACCGCGAACAAGGCCTTCGAGCGCTTTGCCGGCGCCCAGAAGGCGGTCGACGACGCCAAGGCCGCCTATGACGCTGCCGTGGCCAGTGTCGCCGATGCCCAGAAGCAGCTCGAGGCCGCCAACGAAGCCGTCGTCGATGCGAACCTCGATATCTTCAAGGCCAAGGCAGAGCTTGCCAACGACGAGGCACTCAAGGCCGATCTTGAGGCTGTCGATCACAAGGCATCCCTTGCCGCGGGCACGACGGGCAACGAGAAGCTGGTCAAGCTGAACGCTGCCTACGCTCGCTATAAGGCTGCCGTCGATGCCGCCGCTGGTCTCAAGGCTGCCCTGAGCGATGCCGATGCCAAGCTGTCCGACGCCAACGACGCCTATGCCGCCGCGCTTGCCGAGCTTGACGATGCCAAGGATGCCCTGGCTGCCGCGCAGGCCGAGTACGACAAGTATCATCCCAAGGCCGAGCCGCAGGCCAAGCCTCAGGTTGCGCAGGCTGCTGCAAAGGCTCCTGTCGCCAAGAAGAAGGCTGCGAACGCTGCGCTCGCCCAGACTGGCGACAATTCCGCTCTTGCGGGCGAGGTGTTCGTCATCGGCGGTATCACCCTCGTGGCCGCTGGTGTGACGCTGAGCGATCGTCGTCGCAAGCAGATGTAGCGTTTCGAGCGTAGATTCTGCAACGAACTTCAATTCATAGCGGGACCGTCTCGTTAGCCAAACGATAAGGCCGGCGCGCTGTCATACG
>URGG01000068.1 GCA_900547345.1 uncultured Collinsella sp.
CTCATCGTCGGGGGCGTCGTAGCAGATGACGGAATCGACGACGTTAACACCCGCCTCGTCGGCGTCCGCCTTCCAGTTGTCCATCCATTCGCCCTCGGCCCACGAATAAGAGCCAAAGAGGACGACCTTCTTGTCGCCGAGAGTCTCCTTGACCTCGTTCCACATCGGCTGGAACTCATCGTACTCGAGTTCCTCGGAGCCCATGGCGGGGCAGCCGAAGGCGAAGGCGTCGTAGTCGGCGGCCCTGTCGGTAGAGAAGTCGGCGCAGGGGATGACCTCAGTTTCGGCACCCGCGGACGTGGTGCCTTCGGCGACGAGATTTGCCATGGCCTCGGTATTGCCCGTGCCGCTCCAATAGACGACGGCGATCTTGCTCATGTTGAGTCCTTTCAGTTGTGCGGCAGGTTGCCGCGGCTTCTATGTTCTATCGGGTTGCCTGGGCAAGTTGCGCCAAGCTGCAGCCCTGCTGATAGACAAAGGTGAGGTATTGGGTGCAGGCACGGTAGGCATCAAACGTCGCAAGCGCCTGCTCGACATTTTCGTAGACCTTCCAAGCTCCAAAGACCTTGTAGTTCTCGCCGCGCTGGACGATAAACTCGCGCACATCGTCGTAGGGATATCCGAGGAAGTAGCCTATTTCGTGCGGAAACTCGCAGGTGCAGTCGTTGCTGCAGCTAGCTTGCTGGGGTAGTGCGCATCGAGTCTGGCTACAGGCGCATTCCGCGACGTTATTGCTCGCGAGCGTGATGCGTGATGCCAAATGCACAAGGCATGTCGAAAGGTCTTTCGTGTCGTAGCCTTCCGAGGCGAGCGCCGTTTGGGCGCGAGGGTCTGCGAAATAGGTGGTGAGGCTTTTGGCTCGGTACATATACACGAGCGCTCCGCAGGGCCGCCAGACCAAAACACTCAGGTGGATACCGAACGGGTCAAGCTCGCGATTGCACTGGGCGATAACGTTGAGCAGGCGTGCTCGGCGCTCTGCGATGGTTTCGGTTGCGACCGAGCCGTCCCCGTGGGCGTAGGTGCCTGGATAGGTAAAGAGCGATGCCGGCTTGATGCCCGCGAGCGTGGGAGAGCAGTTGCGCACGACTGCCGCCTGAAACGTTGGGATGTCTATGGTTCGAGTCACGGCGCTCCTTACGGATCTAAACTGTTAGCCTAGGAAAACTTATACACGAAAGTAAGCCATGGTCAACAAAAAAGTTTGAAGAGGGAAACTAATTGACCGAACGGACATGAATTTGGGTTAAGATGGGGACACCCCATGGGGGTATCTAGATAGTGCTACTTGAAAGGGGAACGCATGAGTGACTTGCTCAACCCTGCGAATCTCATCGTGCTGGCCGTCATTGCCGTCGGCATGTTTTTTGGACTGCGTCGCATTGCCGCTTCGACACACGGGAAGAGTTGCTGCAGCGATGGTGCGAGCGGCAAGAAGGCCAAAAAGGTTGTTGTGGTGGATACCGATGCATCGCACTATCCCTATAGCGATGAGCTGCTCATCGGCGGCATGAGCTGTGACGGCTGCGCTCAGAACGTGGCCAATGCCCTGAATGCGCTGGATGGCGTGTGGGCAACGGTGACGTATGCGGATCACACGGCACGTGTGCGCTCTAAACAGCCGGTTGATCGTGGTGTCCTCGAGACGGCCGTGAAAGACGCGGGCTACTACGTCATGACGCTGTAAGCGCCGCCCTGGATGCGCTTCCTTGGCTAGGCTCGTCCGCGCAGTTCGATGTCTTGGATGTCGTCGAAGTCGATGGCGATGTCTTTGAGCTTGAGGAGCTTGAAGGCGGGGAGCGCCTCGTCGAGGATGCCGGTGCGGCTGCGATAGCCGTATGTATCGTAATAGGTGACACGAACCAAGTCGCCACGTTTGAGACCCTCGAGCTTTTTAGAAAGCACGAGGGCTTTTTCTTCCGTGAGCTCATGTTTTGGCTCGACGGTGATTTCCTGCTTGCGCACGAGTTCGTAGTATCCCGTGAGGGCGGCAAAGGGCATAAACTGTGCGGCGCGGTTGGCGCGCACGGCACCGTTGGCTGTGAGGTTGGGGTCGGCGGCGCGGCGTCTGCCCTCGGGGTCCGCCAGGCGCTCGAAGGCGGTCGGCGGGCGCACGGGCTGTTGTTTGGGTTTAGGCACGGTGTCCTCCAACTTGGTCGTTGCGTTCGCGCGCGGTGGCGCCGGCGGTAAAGCTTAATCCCTTGACGAGTGCGTTCTTGCCGTATTTGCCTTTCACGGCCAGGACGGCGCGCGCCAGGTCGCGCTCGCGCTCATCGGCCTCGATATCGCTAAACAGATCGATAGTGGCAAATTCCTCGGGCACAAGATTGCCAAAGCCCAGGTTGATGCGCTTGACCGGTCGTTTAGGGTCGACGGTTTGCGCCCAGAGATCATCGAAATAGCCCATGATCTTCTTAAACGAATTGGTGCGCTCGGGTAGCTTTCGCGAGGCGTTGGAGTGCGCAAAGAGTGCGGCATAGCCACCGCGCGGTTTGCCGCCATGCTCTCCCACAAAGATGCCATCGATTGCCTGCGCTTCGCGCACCAGGCGACGCCTTTCGTCATCGCGCTGGACGGGCTTGGGAGCACGGGGCGCGAGCCCGGGGCCGGCGGTTGCGGTGGGTTCGATGCTCGACGTGCTCGAGCGCAGGTGCCCGCATCCGTCCACATATTGCGCTGTGCCGCTGGCGTCGAGGCGGCGTATGTCGGCACGCTCGCTCGCATAACCCACAAAGAGCGAGATGCTGTCGCAGACCACGTGCTTATCGACTAAGTCCAACACGGCGTTGTCGACCATCTCGCGTAAGACGGTGTAGGCTTGCTCGTAGGCATAGCCCTTCGAGAGCACCTGTCCTGTGGTGGTTGAGGTTGCCTGCGGGCGATAGGCTTGGATATCGGCGATGGTCGTTGGCTCGCGCCCGAAGGCGTGGTCGATGAGATATTCGGCGTTGACGCCGAGCTCGTCGTAAAGCAGGTTTTCGTCGAGTGCCGCGACGCCCATCAGATCGTAGACGCCGTATTTCTCGAGACGGGCCGCCACGCCGGGGCCGATGCCCCAGATGTCGGTGATGGGGCGATGGGGCCAGATCTCCTTGCGAAAGGTCTCGTCGTCGAGTTTGCCGATGCGACTGGGTACGTGCTTGGCGGTGACGTCGAGCGCCACCTTGGCCTGGAATAGGTTGGGGCCGATGCCGACCGTCGCCGTGATGCCGGTGCGCGCCAAGACCTCGTCGCGCAGCGTGCAGGCGAGCCCTTCCGCATCTGTGTGATAGAGGTCCAGATAGGGCGTCACGTCGATAAAGCACTCATCGATGGAGTAGACGTGCACGTCCTGGGGGCTGACGTATTCCAGATAGATACCGTAGATTTTCGCCGACACCTCCATGTAATGCTGCATGCGCGGTACGGCCGTGATGTAGTCGATGCCATCGGGAATCTCAAATAGGCGGCAGCGGTTGTGAATCCCTAAGTCCTTCATAGCCTGTGTGATGGCGAGGCAGATGGTCGTGCGCCCGCGCGATTCGTCGGCAACGACCAGGTTGGTGGTGAGCGGATCGAGCCCACGGTCGACGCACTCGACGCTGGCATAAAACGTCTTGAGGTCGATGCAGATATAGGTGTGCTGCTCGTGCGCCATCCGTGTCCTTTCATCAAACACATGTTCTTATCGAATATCTGTTCGATAATACCCGCTCGTCCGGACATCGTCAAAACCTGTCAAAAAGGGACTGGTTTGTTTTGGTAGGTATGGTCGTGCGGTTGCATCGGGTATTTAACGCAGCCCTAAAGAGTGTGAAACAGCTCGGAAAACCTCGCTTCGTAGCATGAGCCTAGCGATTGGTGCCACCTACATGCACGGAAGGGTTGTGGAAACGATGGTCAATTATGGGTTTGGTATGCCGACGCGCCTTGTTGCGGATGGAGACGTGGCTCGCTGGTGTGGACGACTGGTCGCTCACTACGGCGGCACCAAGGCGCTGGTGGTGCTAGGCGGTGACAAACATACGCACGATGAGCTCGTCTCGGCGGCACTCAGCTCGCTTGATCGAGCCCTACTCGAGCGCGTACTTTTCCGCTGCGGCTCGGTTGGGGGCGACGGGGGAGACGAGCTGATCGACGAAGCCGTGGCCCTGGCGACCGACGAAGGCGTGGACTTTGTCCTGGCGATCGGCGATGCCGATACTGCCGGCTTTGCGCGCGAACTCGCGCGTCGCATGGCGGCGCTCGATGCCGGCGAAGACGGTTTTGTCCCTTATGGATGTATTGTCTCGGAGGGCAAGGTGCCTGCCGTCGCGGGAGCCGGCGAGGTTCCCGTTTTTGCCATTATCGCTCCCGAATTGCTTGAGGGCATTGGGTCTCCTCTGCGCGAGTTGCTCGGCAGCGTGTGTGCCGCGGCCTAATATTTGGCATAAAAAGACGGGTTATTTTTGATTGGTAAAGCGTTTGACCTGCCAAAATAAACCTGTCCCTATTTGGTCGGTTGCCGTTTGGGGGCCGATTGGCAACGCTCGCTGATTATAGTCTTGACCTGCGCTAGAATAGTGGCATCTGAATGTCCGGGCGCATGGAGGCGTGCGCCCGTATGCTGAGGAGGACTCTATGGCAACTGTTGCCGCACCTATCGATGCTACGTCGACTGCCGCTTGGAAGGCACTCGAGGCTCATCAGGAGAAGCTTGAGGCCGATGGTATCGACCTCAAGGCCTGGTTCGCCGCCGATGCCGAGCGCGTGAACAAGCTGAGCTTTGACGCCGGTGACCTGCACTTCGATCTGTCAAAGAACCTGGTGACCGATGAGACCGTCAAGCTGCTGTGCGATCTTGCCCGCGAGGTGAAGCTCGAGGAGCGCCGCGACGCCATGTTCTCCGGCGAGCACATTAACACCACCGAGGACCGCGCCGTCCTGCACACCGCGCTTCGCCGCCCCGCAACCGAGAGGGGCCAGCTCATCGTCGACGGCCAGGATGTCGTCGCCGACGTGCACGAGGTCCTCGACCGCATGTATGCCTTCGCCGAGCGCGTGCGCTCCGGTGAGTGGAAGGGCGTTACCGGCAAGAAGATCGAGCACTTGGTGTCCATCGGCATCGGTGGCTCCGATCTGGGCCCGGTCATGGCCTACGAGGCTCTGCGTCCCTATGCCGACGCCGGTATCGACTGCCGCTATATCTCCAACATCGACCCCAACGACCAGGCCGAGAAGCTTAAGGGCCTGGATCCCGAGACCACGCTCGTGATCATCGTCTCCAAGACCTTCACCACGCTCGAGACCCTCACCAACGCCCGCGAGGTCAAGACCTGGATGCTCGAGCAGCTCAAGGCCCAGGGCGCCATCGACGGCTCCGATGAGCAGAACGCCGAGGCCGTGGCAAAGCACTTCGTCGCCGTTTCCACCGCACTCGAGAAGGTTGAGGCCTTCGGTATCGACCCCGCCAACGCCTTCGGCTTCTGGAACTGGGTCGGCGGCCGTTACTCCGTCGACTCCGCCGTGGGCCTGTCGCTGATCGTCGTGCTCGGTCCCGAGCGCTTCCAGCAGTTCCTCGAGGGCTTCCACGCTATCGACGAGTACTTCTGCAACACGCCGCTCGAGAACAATGCCGTTGCGCTGATGGGCCTGCTCAACGTCTGGTACGTCAACTTCTTCGGTTCCAAGAGCCACGCCGTGCTGCCGTACTGCCAGTACCTGCATCGTTTCCCGGCCTACCTGCAGCAGCTCACCATGGAGTCCAACGGCAAGCATGTCCGCTGGGACGGCAGCGCCGTGACCTCCGACACCGGTGAGATCTTCTGGGGCGAGCCCGGCACCAACGGTCAGCACGCCTTCTACCAGCTGCTGCACCAGGGCACCGTGGTGGTCCCGGCCGATTTCATTGCCTTCGCCAATACCGCCAACCCTGCGACCGACAGCGGCCAGGACGTGCACGAGCTGTTCCTGGGCAACTTCCTGGCCCAGACCAAGGCGCTCGCCTTTGGTAAGACGGCCGATGAGGTGCGCGCCGAGGGCACGCCCGAGCAGATCGTCCCGGCCCGCTGCTTTGAGGGCAACCGTCCGACGACCTCGATCTTTGGCGACACGCTGACCCCGTTCGCGCTCGGCGAGCTCATCGCCCTGTACGAGCACATCACGTTTGTCGAGGGCACGGTCTGGGGCATCGACTCCTACGACCAGTGGGGCGTCGAGCTCGGCAAGCAGCTTGCCAAGCAGATCACCCCTGCCTTCCACGACGATGCCGCCAAGGCCGAGCAGGACGCTTCGACCCAGGCGCTCATCGAGTTCTACCGCGCTCACCGCAAGTAGTCGCTGCTGTTAACGCATCGCGCCTTATAGTCAGGGGCCCGTATCCCATCGGATGCGGGCCCCTTTGCTTTGCCGTGGCCCCGGGGCGCACGGCCTTTAAGGATCTTCGCCGGAGCGTCGCGTGCTGCGAGGGCCCTGCGTCTAGAGCTCGGCCTCCGCATGGCCTCGCTGCGCCTCGGGCAGCTCCCCGTAGAGCGGATGGTCTTCGAGCCTAAAGCGCTCGACCTGTTCGGGAGTGCAGCCGCGCACAAAGAGCCACGAGCGATCGATCGGCGTCGCCATGAGCGTGCTGGGCAGCGCGTCGGCGCGGTCGGAAAACACCCGGGCACTCTCGGGATCCTGGAACGCCAGCACCAGATGCGTGTCGCAGTTGCCCATGATGGAGCGTGCGCGTGCCTCGCCATAGAGCGCATCGAGCTGGTTGGTCGACTGCAGCAGCAGCGTTGCCCAGATGTTGCGGCTTCGGATAATCGAGAGCACGTTGTCGATCTGGGGGATCTGCAGATTTGCGAAGTCATCGAGCATAAAGCGCACGGGCACGGGCAGGCTGCCGTCGGGCTGCCTATCGGCCTCACGAATGAGGCCCATAAACGCCTGCGAAATAAAGAGGCCGGTCAGCGGATCGAGATTGCGGTCAATATCGCTCACGGTTACAAACAGGGCGCAGGGGGTGTGTCCCATGGAAGCGAAGTCCGCCTGATGGCACTCACGATAGAGCTGTGCCGCACCGTCGAATCCCAGACACATGACCTTTTCGGCAAGGATGCCGACGATGCTCGCGTGCATGCGCTCGGCATTTTGCGTAATGGCGTAGCGCCGCCATAGCGAGAGGGCATAGCTTTGGGGGTCGGTCGTGATCAGGTCGTCAAACAATCGACCTGTGGCACCGTCCTGCAGGTGCTCGATCAGCTTGATGACCGAGCTGATCGTCTGCTCGTCGGCGGGTAGCTGTTCGGTGACGTAGGCGATAAGACACGACAGCAGGTTTGCCGCCGCATGATCCCAAAAAGGCTGGTTGTTGTCCTCGATGGGGCAGATGGCCTTTGCCACCGAGAGGATGTCCTGCTGGTTGGGCCTGCCGTCCGTCTTGCGGCGAATGTGCCTCAGGGGGTTGTAGCCGCAGCGCTCGATGCCGGGCGCAAGGGCCGGGACGGTGTTGAGGTCGGCGAAGTTGAGACATTGCACGCGGTAACCGTGGGCTGCCAGCACGGGTCCCACTTCGCGACAGAGCGTGCCTTTGGTGTCGAGCACGATGTAGCTTGCGTTCATTTGCAGCAGGTTGGGCTTGAGGACGTTTCGGGTCTTGCCGGCTCCCGAGGGGCCGATCACAAGTGCATTGTTGTTGAGTCCCGTTTGGCGGGTGTCGCAGGAAAGCGTTCGATCCTTGGCGAGGATGGTGGACGATGCGGACTCAGATGCGGCGAGACGGCTGGCGAGGTTAGACATGGGCGACCTCCTTGGTGGTCGAGAGGATTTCGTGGGCAAAGCCGAGCTCGACGGCGCGCTCGGCCGAAAGGTAGGTGTCTTTTGCAGTGAGGGACTGGATGCGCTTGGGCGTGAGGCCGCTGCGGTCCGAGAGGATTTGCGTGAGGGTCTTGCGGGTCTGCATGAGACGCCGGCTGGTTTCCTGCAGCGCAAGTGCCGAGCCGCCTGCCCCCTGGGGGATCAGCGGGTCGTGAATCATGAGCTCTGCATGGGGCGCCATACGGCGATCGTCGCCGCCCATAAAGATCACGGCGCCCATGGACGCGGCGAATTCCAGGCAGACGGTGCGGATGGGGCACGATGCGAGGCGCATGGCGTCGTAGATCGCAAGGCCCGATCGCACGCTTCCGCCGGCGCTGGCGACAAATATGGTGATGGGGCGGCTGGGGTCGGTGGCATCGAGCAGGCGGATCTGCTGGCATAGGTCGTGGGCCATCGGGGTTTCGATGTTTCCCATGACGGAGAGCTCGCGACGGGCGAGCATCTCATCGTAAATGCTGGTGAGCGTGATGCCTCGGGCGGATTCACGCATGGTGAGGGGGCTGATGATGGGGGAATGATTGGTGTCCATGAGGACTCCTTTCTGTTGGTTGTGTTGTGGAATAGGATTGTTGCCCGCGGAGGGGCTGGCGGGCTACAGGGTTCGTCCGAGCCTGAGATCGAGCTCGGTTGTGGGGCAGGCTGCCTGTTCGTGCGGCTCGCAAGCGCCAAGGGCTCCAAAGCGATAGAGCGTTGCGGCGGGGGTGAGCCGCAGCTGATGCTCGACAGGGGCACATCCGTCATTTTTGTAATGAGCCGCGTAGTACTGCGCGATGCTGGCGTTCATCTCGCTGCCATTGCGATGGCGCTCAAACTGGCGTCTGCAGGTCTCGATGATCTTTGCTACCGACTTGGGTGCCGTCGCGGGAACAAGGGCGAGATAGCCCTCAAATAGCTCGTTGATGCTCAGGAGGCACAGCAGGTCGATCAGCGTCCTTATGGCTGCTCCCTCGGCAGAAAAATGCGCGGTCATGCGGTTATATCGGTTGCGGTCGACGATGGCCGCATGGGGTCTTGGAGTTTTCTGCCCTGTGGTCCCGGGCTTTTGCCGCGCCTGTGTATTGAGCTCGACGTTGCAGCGCTTGAGGCCGTCCAACGGAAGGAACAGTGCGGTGCGCAGGGTGTTCCGCTTGCTTTCGAGTTCATGACGCTCGTCGGGTTCCCATTCGAGCTTGAGTTTCGTGTCGAGTGCCGTAAGCATATGGGCTAGGCAGCCTACGGTAAGAACGTACGAATCGTTGTCGCGTTTTGGGGCATAGGGGTCTGTCAGCTTGCGAATGTCGGGGTCGCCCATGATCTTTGTGCAGCGCTTCAGCAGTTGAGGGTGGTCGGCCAAGATCGTCGCGAGCGGTAGCGACGCGTAGTTCTTGATGGTCGCGGCGGCAAAGGCGGCGTCATATTCGTTTGCATATGCTCGCTCAATGCGGGCATCCAGAATGCTTTTCTTATCGCCGTCTTCAGCGTGGTGGTTTGTCATAGCTTCTCCAATCGGTTGATGTTCGTGCTGTTTGTTGATGTGTTGGTCGTCGTGAGTGATGTGCTTGCCGTGGGTGATGTGCTGACGTTGGGGTGCTATGCGGTTTTCAATGAGCCCGTGAGGCAGTTGCTGCAGGGGCGGGATGGAACGGCCCATGCAAGGCGGAAGGCATCGTGCTCAAAATCGAGACAGCAATGCCCTGGGTGCCTCACATGTGGCAGTTACCTCATTAAGTTGTCATTGCGTTTGGGGCTGTACTTTGCCGATCTTCTTTCTCTTACACGCTAAAAACTGAAATTTCATATGCTCGATCTACTTAAAACCGCAACGGCGGTCTTTTATCAACTTATATGTCGGAACGCGTCTTTGCAAGTACTTTTTTGCGTTTGTTTCAAATGGGGTGGTTTTGCAACCGTCACGCGCCACGCTATGCGAACGTGCCCCTTTTCTGTTGTCGGTCGGATACGATGAGTCGCGTGACGTCGTCAGAGGTCGAATTCGACCGCTAACGACGTTGTGCAGCTCATCATTTCTGGTCGCAAACAGTAAAGGGGCATGAGGGTGTATTGAGGGGGGATGTCTTGCTGTCGGCATCCGCGTGCGGTGCCATTCGCTGTCTGTAAATATACGTTTACAGCTAATTTCATACCACTTGTCGGAATGCGGACGCTGTCCTTGTATGTCGGGCGTACATTGAACGTGGTTTTTCGCGTGAAACCACGAATCGGTTGTCAGTCCTGAACAAGGAGGCCCAGCATGACACTTGCCAAACCCATCAATAAATACATCGACTATATCGATGCCCCCGAGGACACGTTTGAGCAGTATGTCGAGAAGGCGTTAAAGTACAACTTTCGCTGCGTATTTGCGAACCTTCAGGAGTACGAGACGGGCCGCGCCATGCTCGAGGGCTCTGACATCATCCTTGCCGGCGCCATCGACTTTCCCCAGGGCACTATGACGCTTGAGGAGAAGCTTGCGAGGTTTGAGGAATACGCTGCGTGTGGCTTTACCGAGATTGACTACGTTTTGAATCAGGGGTCGATCGAGAACCGCGATTTTGATGCCATCGAGCGCGAGATGACTACCATTGCTGATTTTTGTCGCGCGCATGGCATCACTGACAAGGTAATCGTCGAGATGTGCAAGCTGGACGGCGACGACGCCGCCAAGCGCCGTGTATGCGAGATCGCGCTGGAGGCCAAGCCGGGATTCCTTAAGACATCGACCGGCAGAAGCTTTGGCGGTGCTAAGCTCGAGGACGTGCGGCTGATGCACGAGGTGCTCGGCGATGCCGTGGCAATCAAGGCGGCGGGCGGGATCCGCACGCTCCAAACGGTCGAGGAGATGATCGGGCTCGGGGTGACCCGGTTCGGCGTTTCGGTCGGCA
>URGG01000069.1 GCA_900547345.1 uncultured Collinsella sp.
CCTGGCCGTCAATGGTCAGGCGCGTGTCCTCGCCGGTGCCGCTGGTAAAGCGGATCTCGATCTGCTCGGCGAGGGCGTCGATGGCCGCCTCGTCGTCCAGGTCGATGCCGCGGTCGAGCGCGGCAAAGGTGACGGCGCGGTACATAGCGCCCGTGTCGAGCTTGTTAAAGCCCAGCTGGCGGGCGATCTCCTTGGCGATGGTGGACTTGCCGGAACCGGCGGGGCCGTCGATGGCGACGATCATGCAATGCTTCCTTTCGATTGGTGACGTGTGCTGGTATGGTTCGCGGGCGTTGGGGCGCGGCGGGTTGCCTAGCCCGTGTAGCGCTCGCGGTAGGTGTTGCGCTTGGGTGCGGAGCCGTGGCTGCCGTGGTGACGCGTGCGGCTGGCGGGCGTGTCTTGGGGCTTGCCGCCGCGCTTGGCGCTGGCCTGCTTGGGCGGGATACCGCCGCTTTTGAGGATCTGCACCTCGCGGTCGGTGAGTTCGCGCCAGGAGCCCTTGGCCACGTCCTTGAGCTCCAGGCCGGCAAAGTTGCAGCGGTGCAGGCGGATCACCGGGTGGTGGATCTTGCTCAGCATGCGTTTGACCTGATTCTTGCGGCCCTCGCGGATGATGACCTCCACAGCCGTGGTGCCGGGCTTGACGCCTTGCGGAGCCACAGCCTCTGCCTCGCGTGCGGTGATGACGCGGCAGATTGCCGGCTGGCATAGGCCGTCGTCGAGCTCGATGCCACGGCGGAGTGGCGTGAGATCGCGGTCGGACAGTTCGCCGTCAACGAGTGCCTGGTAGGTCTTGTAGACGTGTTTGCTCGGGTGCAGCAGGTCCTGCGACAGGTCGCCGTCGGTGGTAAAGAGCAAGAGACCAGTGGTGTCGCGGTCCAGACGACCCACCGGGAAGAGCCCCGGAAATCGGTCGCGCGGAACCAAGTCCGCCACACAGGGGCGCTTCTGCGGGTCGCTCATGGTGGTAAGGTAGCCGGTCGGCTTGTAGAGCATCAGGTACACGGCACCCTGGTTGAGCTTGACGGGCATGCCGTCGACCTCAATGTGATCGTGGTCGACATCGACCTTGGTGCCCAGCTCGGTCGCGACCTGGTCGTTGACGGTCACGCGGCCGGCGGTCATCAGGTCCTCCGAGCCGCGGCGGCTCGCCACGCCCGCGCGCGCCAAAAAGCGCTGCAAGCGCATGGTGTGCGGGTAGACGGACTGGGCGTCGGTCGCGGGCACTGCGTTGCCCATGGCGCGCGTCTCCCCTACTTCGTTAGTCCTCGTCATGCATATCCTCCGAGGTCTCGTCGACGACCAGGGTCTCAAAGTCCTCGACTGCATCAACATCTTCAACATCGGTATCGAGCAGTTCGCGCTCTTCGTCCAAGTCCTCTGCCTGCTCCTCGAGTGTGGACTGAATACTGCGGCCGCTCAGACGCTCGCGGATAAACTGGCGCGACTGCTCGTCGGGGGCAAACTGCTCCAAGTCGGGCAGGTCGTGGGTGGAGCGCAGACCGAACTTTTCCAAGAAGGCGTTGGTCGTGCCGTAGATGATGGCTTGACCGCGCTGGGGATCGCGGCCGAGCTCGCGCACCAGACCCTTGTCCACGAGCGACGCGATGACGCCGTCAGAATTGACGCCGCGGATGCCCTTGACCACCTCGCGCGTGACGGGCTGGTGGTAGGCGATGACGGCCAGGGTTTCGAGCGCCGCCTGCGACAGTTTTTGCGTGTCCCAACTCAGCACGTAGGCCTCGACCACGTCGTGGTATGCGGGGTGCGTAAACAGGCGCCAGCCGCCGGCGACCTCGCGCAGCTGAAAGCCGCGGTTGGCCTCCTCGTACTCAACCTTGAGCTCGGCGAGCAGCGACGCGCACTCACCGGGGGCGATATCCAGTGCGCCGGCCAGCGCGGGCGCACTCACCGGGTCGCTCGACACCAGCAGCAGCGCCTCGAGGGCGCCTTTGAGGCTGTTTGCCTCCAGCGTGGAAAGGGTTGACATGGTTGCGGCTCCTATTCGGTGAGCTCGGGGCCCTCGCCGGGCACGTATGCCTCGGCTCCCTCGACTCGGTTGATGCAGATGGTTCCGAAGATCTCGTCCTGGCTCAGCGTGAGCGAGCCGCGCTTGGCGAGCTCAAGCATGGCCAGGAAGGTGACGACGAGTTGCTCGGTGGTGGCATCACCGTCCAGCAGTTCGCGAAAGGTGCAAGATTGGTGCGCCATGGTAAAGCGGTCGACCGAGGCCACCGTCAGGTCGAGCGGCACGCGATGCGGCGCCACGTGCTCGGCCTCCAGCAGGAAGGTCTGGCGCTTGCCGTCCAGATCGGCGCAGATGACGGCGAGACCGCGCAAGGTAATGCCGGCCAGGTAGTCGGGCATAAGGCCTAGGAACTCGGGGTCGGGGCCGGCTACGCGAGGGTGCATGCGGCTTTCGGCCTGCATGCGCGCGCCAAGGGCTGCCGCCGCGCCCTTAAACTGCCTGTAGGCGATCAGGCGCTGGATCAGGACCTCGCGCAGGGCGTCGCCGTCGAGCGCGCTGAGCTCCTCGAGGTCTTCGTCGAACTCGTCATCGTCGTTATCGACTTTGCGCGGGGCCTCCTGCGGCACCAGAGAGGCAGCCTTGATGTCCAAAAGGGTTGCCGCGACCAGCAAAAAGTCGCTCGCCACGTCCAGGTCCAGCGCCTCGATGCGCTCGGCCTCGGCTAGGTATTGCTCGGCCACCTCGCTGATGGAGATGGCGCCGATATCTACTTTTTGGCGGGTTACCAGCTGCAGCAGCAGGTCGAACGGTCCGCTGTAGACCTGCGTCGACACGCGATACGACATCTTCGACCTCCTTTGACGGCGCCTTCGCGGCGCGGTTTGGGTGCATGCTGCGACCGTTTTACACGGACGACCTGTAAGTTTACCTTAGATGCCGGCGATTGCGAAGTTGAGCAGCTGCTCAGCAAGCGGATACACGGTAACGTCGAAATAGCGGCCGATTACATCGATGCCGGCCCACATAGGCAGCAGGTATAGAACCAGGATGAGTATGGGCATAGCGTATTGCTGCAGACGGTAATAGTTGTTGAGCGCCGTGCCCTTGAGGAAGGGCACGATGATCGACGAGCCATCAAGCGGCGGAATCGGAATGAGGTTAAAGAACGCGAGCGACAGGTTGACCACGATAAACGTGGCGCCGAAGTTCATGATCTGCGACGCCACGGCAAAGGACATGCTGGCGTAGAGATTGCCGTACGTTGCGTGCATGAGGGCGGCCGCGAGGCATGCGAGTGCGATGTTCGACGCGGGGCCGGCCACGCTCACCAGGACCTCGTCGCGCTTGGGGTGCTTGAGGTTGTTGAGGTAGACGGGCACGGGCTTGGCAAAGGCGAACACCGGGCCACCGGCTGCGAGCATGAGCAGTGGCAGGATGATGGTGCCGAACGGGTCGATATGGTTGAGCGGGTTGAGTGACACGCGGCCGCGCGAACGGGCTGTCTTATCGCCGAGTGCCCAGGCCGCGGCGGCGTGCGCACTTTCGTGGATGACGATGCCCACGATGACGGCGACGGCGCTGGCGAGCAGGTTCATGATGTAGCTGCTGGACATGGCGCTCCCCTAGCGGACGCGGCGCGAGGCGCGCGTGAGCAGGTAGTCAGCTACAAACAGGATGACGGCCACGATGGCGTAATCCAAGCGGAAAACGCCGCCAAAGGGTGAGGTGATGACGCCGTAGCCGGCGATGGCGCTCGGCAGCGCGCGAGAAAGCTCAACGACAAAGCCGACAATCTGCAGTTTGGCGGTGAGGCCGCTAAAGCACAGCAGCACGGTCATCGCGCTCATAAAGATGCCGCAGATGCGACAGGCGATGGCGATGACGCTCATCGCCACGGCAGCGGCCTTACGAGAATTCACGCGCGGTCTCCTCTTCGATCTGGGTGGAAAGCTCCAGCCATTCGTCCTCGAGCTTGGGCAGTTCTTGCTTAAGGCCGTTATATTCCCCCAGCGCGGCATTGAACTTGTCCTGATCGGCATAAAGCTCTTCGCTCGCCATCAATTCCATAAGCTCGTCATAGCGGGCGCGCTTTTTGTCGAGCTCGGCCTCGATCTTCTTGAGCTGGTTGCGCACGCCCTTGAGCTTTTTGTTGAGCGTGGCGCGGGCCTGGGCCTCGGCGCGCTTTTGCTCCTTGGTCTTTTTGCCCTCGGCGGGCTTGGAGGCGGTGGCGGGGGTGTCGGACTGGGCCGCGGTGACCTTAGCGGACTTGGTCGCGGCCGGTGCGCTCTCCCCTGCCGCATCGGCCGCGGCGCGGGCTGCGAGGTCCTCGCGCTTGTAGAGGTAGTAGTCGTAGTCGCCGTCGTAGACCGTGACCTTGCCATCGCGGATGTCAATGATGCGGTTGGCCACAGCGCGTACCAGGTGCTCGTCGTGGCTGATCAGCACGATGGTGCCGGGGAAGTTTTGCAGGGCGTTCTCGAGCATGTCTACCGAGTCGATGTCCAGGTGGTTGGTGGGCTCGTCCAGGCACAGGAGCGCCTCGGGGGCCACGAGCATCTTGGCAAGCGCCAGACGCGCCTTTTCGCCGCCGGAGAGGACACGGACCTGCTTCTCGATGGAGTCGTTGTCGCTAAATAGGAAGGCGGCCAGCAGGCTGCGCTGCTGCGGCACGGTCCACTTGGGCGTGACGGTGTCGATCTCTTGCAGGACGGTGTTGGACTCGGTCATGCCCTCGAGCGCGTGCTGGGCGTAGTAGGCCACACCCACGTTGGTGCCCAGGTCGCGGGTGCCGGTGGTGGGCGGTTCCAGGCCGGCGAGGATCTTCATGAGGGTGGACTTGCCGGCGCCGTTGGGGCCGACGAGCGCCACATGCTCGCCGCGGTAGAGCTTGAGGTCGATGTCACTGTAGATGTGCTTGTCGCCGTATGACTTGGAGACGCCCTCGAGGCCCACGACCATATCGCCCGAGCGCGGCGGGTCGGGGAACTTAAAGTCGATATGCTTGTGGCCCTCGGGCAGGATGACGAGCTCCTTTTTGATCTGCTCGATTTTGCGGATGCGCTCCTGGGCCTGGGCTGCCTTGGTGGGCTTGTAGCGGAACTTATCGACGAAGACCTGCATGTGGGCGATGTCGCGCTCCTGGGCGGCGCGCTTGGCGCGCATCTGCTCCAGGTTGTCCTCGCGCTGCTTGAGGTAGCTGCTGTAGTTGCCGGTGTAGGTGGTTACGCGACGGTTTTCGAGTGCGGCGACGTGGTCGACGCAGGCGTCCATGAAGGCGCGGTCGTGGCTGACGATGAGCACGGCGCCGTCGTAGTTGGCGATAAAGCCGCGCAGCCACTGGACGCTCTCGAGGTCCAGGTGGTTGGTGGGCTCGTCGAGCAGCAGCAGGTCGGGGTGGCGCAGGAAGAGCTTAGCAAGTGCGATGCGCATCTGCCAGCCGCCCGAGAACTCGGAGCACGGGCGCTCAAAGTCGGCGACCTTAAAGCCCAGGCCGGACAGGATCTTGCGAGCGTTGCTCTCGAGCTCGTAGCCGCCCAGGTGCTCAAAGCGGTCCTGGACCTGGCCGTACTCGTTGAGGAGCGCGTTGACGTCCTTCCCCTGTTCGGAGAGCTCGGTGATCTGGGCCTGCAGCTCGTTGGCGCGCTCGCCCATGCGGCGGATTTCCTTGGCGGCGGCCATGACCTCGGCAAGGATGGTGGTGTCCTTTTGCTCCAGATTAGTTTCCTGCTCTAGGTAGCCTACCTGGCAGTCCTTGGCGTACTGGACCTGGCCGGCGTCTGGGCTGTCGATGCCCATGATGATCTTGAGCATGGTGGTTTTGCCGGCGCCGTTGGGTCCCACGAGCGCAAAGCGCTCGCCGGGGTTGATCTGGAAGGACGCGCCGCTAAAGAGGACGCGTGCGCCGAAGCTTTTTTCGATCTTGTCGACCAGGAGGATCATGGTGCCGCCTTTGACCTTGTGTGCCTATATGAAAAAAGGCCCCAACTTGCGTTGGAGCCTCATTCAATGCTCGGGTGGAGACGAGGGGGATCGAACCCCTGACCTCTTGACTGCCAGTCAAGCGCTCTCCCAGCTGAGCTACGCCCCCGTGACGAGGTAGTACTATAGGGGAATGTTTACGGGGATGCAAGGGGGAATTTTGGATTGATTTTCCGCCTTACGGGTTTTCCTGGGACGGGGCAAAAATAATCACTCTACGAGCGATTATTTTTATCCGCCGTCCCGATAAAACCCTGATGCAGCAAATAACCGATTGCGACGCCTTGATGGACTTGGATCGTGGCTGTTGACCTGACGACGTTGCTGATGCCCGTGTCGGCTAGCAGGCCCAGCGGGGCGTGATCTAGTTCCCACTCCAAGCCATGTTCACTTACCACCGTCCCAGGGGCAATGGCGATGATGGAGAAGGTTTTGCCCTCGGCGCCCTCGATGGTCCAGGTCTCGTTCTGGCGCAGGATTCTGGCCGTCACTTCGTCTTCATCGATCCAGACGGGGGCGTCCGCATAGCCTGCCAGCAGACCTAACACAGACAGGGCCATGTCCGGGCGACCGCCGGTGGCGCAGGTCGCAACCACTTCGGCACCCGGCCAGCGGCGGCGGACGGAACAGAGCGCCAGCGCCAGATCGGTATAGTCCTTGTACGGATCGTGGCGCTCAACTTCAAAGTCAGTGGCGGCATCGACCAACGCGCGGCCCGCGTCGCTCACCGTGTCGGCATCCCCCACATACACGTTGCAGCCCAGTCCCGCACCCAGCAGAGCGTCGAGCCCGCGGTCCACGGCGACAACGTGGTCGCACGCCCCCGCTAGCCTACGCAACAAATCCGCGCTCGCCACCACGGGCGAGCCGCAGACTACAAGTACTTTGCAAGCCACGGCCCTCGCCTAGCCCTCAAACGAAAGCACGCGGGCCAGTTCCAGCTCCTCGTAGCTGTCGATAAAGATATCGCAGTTGGCGCGCACGTCTTCGCGCTTCATGCGGCCGTGCGGGTCATAGATGCCCACGCGCTTAAAGCCTGCGGTGCCAGAGCTCTTAAGGCCAAAGACTGCGTCCTCAAACACCCACGCGCGCTCAAACTTGCACCCATGGCGCTCCTCAAGGCGGCGCAGCGCCAGCTCGTACACATCGGGGAACTGTTTGGAGCGTCCTGCCTCGCCCGTCGTGGTAACAAACTCCATGTAAGCGTCGAGCCCGGCACCGGCGAGCGCAGACTGCACCAGCTCGGCCGGCGTGGACGTGGCCACGCCCATAGCGATGCCCGCTGCCTTCGCCTGCTCCAAAAATGCAAGCAGGCCCTCGCGCGGCGGCACCTTGGAGTAGCCATCAATCAGGATATCGCTCAGCTCGCGGTAGAGCTCTTCGCCATTTTCGCCAATGCCCCAGATGTCGTGGTAGGCCTGGCACTCGTCCTCGAGCGACAAATGCTCAAACTGTGCAAAATCATCGACCGTCACGTCAACTCCGTGGCGGTGCAATAATTCGGGCTGAGCATAGGCCCAAACGGGGGTGCTATTAACCAGTGTGCCGTCGCAATCGAAAATAAAAGCAACCTTGGGAGCGGCGGTATGGGACATAAACGAACCTTTCGATATCAAATGGTAAACATCCTGCTAAAAACGTTTTACCAAACGTCAGCCAAACAATTTTGAAACCCAAATTGGTAAAACTGTCAAGAGTTTTACCACGTCAAATCTGCCAGTGGTATAAACATGTCGCTTACCGATTAAACGCCCCCGCAAATCCGCTTTCGTCCATAAAACTAACGCACAGGTGTTATCGTAGTTTCTGCCGAAAGTTCCACCGAGCACGCGAGGTGGAACGAATCACAGAAACTTCGCCGTCCCTTCGATTCGTGCAGCCTTGGACCTTTCGCATCTAGTCACCAAGGCAACACGCTGCCGCGTCATGATGGGATCAAACGTGAGCGATACAAAGCTAAAGCCAACGGCTAAAAAGCCCGCTACCCGTAAAGCCGCCCCGCACGCACCGGAGCTCTCCAAGGACGATGTCTACCTGTTTGGCATTGGTATGTGGGAGCGCAGCTGGGAAAAGATGGGCGCGCACCCCGACACGCAGCAGCGCACGCGCGGCTGGCGCTTTTGTGTTTGGGCGCCCGACGTAAAAAGTGTCCATGTCATTGGCGAATTTAACGACTGGGATGAACAAGCCAACCCGCTGGTGCCCGTGCATACGAGCGCTATTTGGGAAGGCTTTATTCCTGGTGCCGAGCAGGGCCAGCTCTATAAATACCTCATCGAGACCAACGAGGGCGAAAAGCTCTACAAGGCCGATCCGTACGCCTTTAAGGCCGAGTGTCCTCCGGGCACCGCGAGCGTGCTGTGGACCCTCGATGGCTACAAGTGGAACGACGCCGCGTGGCTCAAGCGCCGCGCCGGCCACAACCATATGTCGCAGCCGCTTAACATCTACGAGGTGCATATTGGCTCGTGGAAGCGCCACGGCGACGCACCACAGGGCGAGCCGGATGAGTACGGCAACTACCCCGGCCCCATGGATCCCTTCCCCGCGCAGCGCGGCGAGTTTTACACCTACGACGACCTGTCGGTGGAGCTCGTGGACTACGTGCGCGACATGGGCTACACGCATATCGAGGTCATGCCGCTTATGGAGCATCCCTTCGATGGCTCCTGGGGCTACCAGACGACCGGCTACTACGCCGCCACGTCGCGCTACGGCAACCCGCAGCAGCTCATGCACTTTATCGATGCGTGCCACGAGGCGAGCATCGGCGTGATCATGGACTGGGTGCCCGGCGGTTTTTGCGCCGACTCCCACGGCCTTGCCACCTTTAACGGCCACATGCTGTTTGAGCACGAGATTCACCCCAACTGGGGCACGCACAAGTTCGATTTCGCCCGCGGCGAGGTCCGCTCCTTCCTGGTCTCCAACGTGCTGTATTGGCTCGAGAACTTCCACGTTGACGGCATTCGCATGGACGGCGTGTCCAGTATGCTGTACCTCAACTTTGGCATCGATGATCCCGGCCAAAAGAAGTTCAACAAATACGGTACCGAGGAGGACCTGGACGCCAGCGCGTTTATCCGCCAGGTCAACTGCGCCGTGGAGGCCCACTTCCCTGACGTGATGATGATGGCCGAGGAGTCCACCGCGTGGCCGCTCGTGACCTACCCGCCGCAGGACGGCGGCCTGGGCTTCCACTATAAGTGGGACATGGGCTGGATGAACGACACCCTGCACTACATGCAGACCGATTTTCCATGGCGCCCCGGCAACCACGGCCTGCTCACGTTCTCCATCATGTATGCCTTTACCGAGAACTTTATTTGCCCGCTGAGCCATGACGAGGTCGTGCACGGCAAGTGCTCGCTGATCGGCCGTATGCCGGGTGACTGGTGGCGCCAGTTTGCCGGTCTGCGCACGCTCGCCTTCTACCAGATGACGCACCCCGGTGCCAAGCTCAACTTTATGGGCAACGAGATCGGCCAGTTTATTGAGTGGCGCTATTACGAGTCCATCCAGTGGTTCCTGACCGAGGAGTACGAGACCCACCGTCATCATCAGGCGTTTATCAAGGCGCTCAACCACCTGTACACCGCTGAGCCCGCTCTGTACGAGCGCGGCTACACCGACGACGGCTTCACCTGGATCGACGCGGACAACTCCAAGCAGTCCATCGTGAGCTTTGTGCGCCAGGGTGAGGACGTCGATGACGATCTGGTGATCCTGATCAACTTTGACCCGGCGAGTTACGAGAGCTTCCGCGTGGGTGTGCCGCGCGAGGGTGACTGGGAGGTCATCTTTGATTCCGACCGTCTCGAGTTTGGCGGTAGCGGCTATGCCGGCGAGGAGCCCTACACCTGCTCGAGCGAGCCCTATCCCTGGAACGGGCAGATGGACTCCATCGAGATCAAGGTGCCCGGCTTGGCAGGCGTGGTGCTTAAGCGCCGCGGTCCCAGCAGCTACAAGCCGCCTGTGGTTGAGGAGCCCAAGAAGGCGACGCGCAAGCGTGCGTCCTCGGTGAAGCCCAAGACCGCAGCTGCTAAGAAGGCTCCGGCTAAGGCGAAGGCTGCCAAGCCCGCTGCCAAGGCTTCGGCCAAGTCCACCACGGCCAAGAAGGCTGCTTCCAAGGCCAAGGCAGCTGCCGTTAAGGATCCTGCCAAGAAAGCGTAACAAAGGTGTTACCACTGTAATTACCCGCCCCGCCGGGGCGTAGGATACAAGTCATAACCGTTCCGGGAGAAACATCCCCGGGGGAAGGAACGTATGAATAAGATCTTCGACAACAAGCAGGAGTTTACCGAGCTCTATCGCGATGCCGTCATGAGCATCAGCGGCAAGAGCGTCGAGGCCGCCAGCGACCTCGACCGCTTTAACGCCCTGGCCAAGCTCGTGGCCGAGAAGGCACGCACCGTTGCCACCAAGAGCGACGCCCGCGCCACCGCCGAGGGCAGGAAGCGCGTGTACTACTTCTCGATCGAGTTTTTGATCGGCCGCCTGCTCGACAACTACCTGCTCAACTTTGGCGTGCGCGACATGGTCGCCGAGGCGCTCGACGACATGGGCTTCGATCTGTCCGTCATTGAGAACCAGGAGCCCGATCCGGCTCTGGGCAACGGTGGTCTGGGCCGTCTTGCCGCATGCTTCCTGGATTCCATGGCAGCCGAGGGCATCGCCGGCTACGGCAACGGCATGCGCTACCGCTA
>URGG01000070.1 GCA_900547345.1 uncultured Collinsella sp.
TCCCATGGCACGTCGGCCTTTTCGGCAGCGGCCTTGCGCGCCTTGGCTTCGGCGGCGGCACGGACCTTCATGGCCTTCTCGCGCGCGGCCTTCACCTCGGGCGTGATAACGCTCATGGGCTCGGCAGTCGAAACCTGGTAGAAAAAGCCCTTAAAGTCGATCTGCATGTCGGTGATGGCAAGGCCAAACAGGTCGTGGGCCTCATTTTCAAACGGGAACACCGCGGGGTAATACGAGCTGATGGACGGAATCTCCTGGTACTGGTCGATGCCCTCAACCACCAGGTTCTCGATCGCATAGCTGCCGTCCTGCGCAATATGCTCCTGAGCGGCACGAACGTTGATAAACGTATAGAGCAGGCGATACGAGCCGTCGTCCACACAGCGCTCGGCATGCATCTGCACAAAGCGCGCGGCGGCACCCTTGAGCGCCTGCACATGCGGCAACAGCTCGTCGATCCCGACGGTGGTATAGATAGCCTTTTGCATTACTCGGCCTCCTTTGCAGCGACGGGCGCGGCAGGCTTCCCGGCAGGCGCGTCACCGGCAGCGTCAGTCCCGGCTCCCGCAGCTACAAACCCGTCCTCGCCCAGCTCAACGCCACCGTCCCAGGTTACGGCGCCGCCCACGGTAAGCGGGTCGCCGCCGGCGCGCATCACGGCCTCCTTCTGGTCCAGGATGCCACACGCCTCCACGATGGCATCGATCACCGTCTCGGGGCGAATGGCGCACCCGGGCGCGTACACGTCCACGGGAATCGCGCGGTCCACGCCGCCGATCACGTTGTAGGCATCGCGGAACACGCCGCCCGAACACGCGCAAATGCCGCACGCCACCACGCACTTGGGCTCGAGCATCTGGTTGTAGATCTGGCGCACGACGGGCAGGTTCTGGGCATTGACCGACCCCGTCACCAAAAAGATGTCCGCATGCTTGGGGTTGCCGGTGTTGACCACGCCAAAGCGCTCCGCATCGAACAGCGGCGTGAGCGAGGCCAGCACCTCGATATCGCATCCGTTGCAGCTCGAACCGTCGTAATGAATAACCCACGGCGAGCGCGACATTTTATGATCCATGGATGCCGCCTCCTAAATAAATACGTCGACGAGAATGGGCATAAGGTTGAGCAGGCCAAACACCAGCGCCACGCCCCATCCGAGCCTAAAGCAGCTGCGCCAGGTGCTACGTGCGAAGGTGTTGTCGATCAGGACCTCGACAAAATACGTCGCGGCCATCACGACCAGGGCTACAACCCAGCTCACGGGGTTGTCCCAGACAAAGAACATGCCCACCCACATCAAAAACAGCACGGTCTCGCACCAGTGCATAAGGGTCATCTTGGCCAGCGTGCCGCCGCTCATCTCGGTGGCGACGCCCTGGACGATCTCCTGATGCGCGTGATGCGAGTACGAAAGATCGAACGGCGACTTGCGCAGCTTGATGGTGAGCACCGCGAGCAGCGCGAGGAAGATGGGCGCGCTGTACGCGATGATGGGGGCCGACTGCCCCGTCACGGCGATGGAATCGAAGCTGTCGGTGGCAAGGTACAGGCCCACGCTCATCAGCAGAACGGCGGGCTCGTAACTCATAACCTGCAGCAACTCGCGATCGGCGCCGACCTGGGCAAACGGGCTTTGCGTCGAGGCAGACGCCAACACCACAAAGATCGCAGCGAGGGTAACCATAAAAGCGCACAGCAGTGTGTTGGAGCCCGACACAAAGATGCCGCCGCCCACCACGGTAAAGATGAGCGCGCACGCCATATAGGTATCGTCCATGGTGTTTACGCTGGCAGGGGCCTTGCGCAGCAGCTTGGCCACATCGTAGAAAGGCTGCAGCAGGCGCGGGCCCACGCGGCCCTGCATGCGGGCCGAAAGCTTACGGTCAAGACCGTCGATCAAGCCGCCCACAAGCGGCGCCAGCAGGGCAAACGCCACGGTGCCAATAAAAATGCCCACGACGCCCGAGCCTTCGAAATACTTGCCGCGCAGCACCGAGGGCGCACTCATGGCAAGTCGCTCGGGCCCAATCCATGCGCAGCACAGCAGCGCAAACAAGATAATGCTGCAGCACACAACGCTACCCACGGGGCTAATACGCTTCTCGCCAAGGGCGTCCTCCGAGTACCAATTGCGCTTTTCGGCCTTCACCTCGTGTCCCATCGAGCCGCGGAAGTGGCGATATTTGTCGGTTCCCACACCCGAAAGGTACACGTTGACGTGCGGCTTATTGCTCACGCGGAACGACGTCAGCAGCACCACGGCGATAAAAGCCACGATAACCACCATCAGATACATGGCGTCCTTGCCAATAACGTACGGCACGCGGCCAAACACCATGGCCAAGTAAGGCGACACCAGACCGCTCGAGATAACCGGAAACGCCACGCAGCACAGAATCAGCAGCGCGGCGATGGTGTTGAGCGCCATCCATTCGGTCTTATGGACATTGACCTCAACGTTTTGAGCCGTGGGGTCGACGCCCGAAAGCTTGGCCAGCCACTTGCCCCAGAAGAAGAACGTCGCGGCAGAGCCAAAGGCCAGCACCATGATCATGAGCACGTTGCCGGTCTGAGCAAACGCCACCAGGGCACCCCACTTGGACACGAGCATGCCAAACGGCGCCACAAACATGCCCATGATGCCCAGCATCATAAGGCGCGTCAGGTGCGGCATGCGGCTGAACATACCGTCCATGTCCTCGATATTGCGGCTGCCGATATGGTGCTCGGCGGTGCCTACGCACAGGAACAGCAGCGACTTAGCCACCGTGTGGAACAAGATCAGGAAGATGGCCGCCCATACGGCCTCGGGCGCGCCGACACCCAGGCAGGCACTGATGAGACCCAAGTTGGAAATGGTGGAGAACGCGAGCACGCGCTTGGCATTGCTCTGCGAGATGGCCATGAGGGCCGCGAGCAAAAACGTGATGGCACCCACACTCGTAACCATAAAGCCGGTCACGGGATAGATGGCATAGAGCGGGCTCAGCTTGACCATTAGGAACACGCCGGCTTTGACCATGGTGGACGAATGCAGCAGGGCACTCGTGGGCGTGGGGGCAACCATGGCGCCGAGCAGCCAGGTATGGAACGGCATCTGCGCGGCCTTGGTAAGGGCGGCGAGCGACAGCAGAACGACCGGCATCACCAGCAGCGCGGATTGCGCGGTTCCGGCGCCGGAAAGCTCGATCATGCCCGAGATGGTCAGCGGCATGCCGTTAACGTGCAGGTACATGAGTCCGGCCAAAAACGCGATGCCGCCCAGCATGTTGAGGATGATCTGGGTGAAGGCGTTCTTGATGGCCTCGGGCGTGCGCGTGTAGCCAATCATGAGGAACGAGCACACGGTGGTGATTTCCCAGCCGCAGAACAGCCACTCAAGGTTATCGCTCGTCACGATGACGAACATGGCCGAGAGGAACAGGAACATAAGCGCCAGGAACTGCGGGCGACGGTCGGGCGCGGTCTGCCCGCGCAGCGCGGCCTCGTGCTCGTCATGGGCCTGGAAGTCCTTCATGTAACCCAGGGCATACACGCAGATAAGGCTGCCGACGATACCGACGGCGAGGACCATGATCACGCTCATGTAGTCCAAGTAGAGCGGCGTCGCCGTGACGGCCTCGGCCGCGGGCAGCGTCATGGCTGCAAAGGCGAGCGAGCCCACCAGCTGCACCACGCCGAGCACCGTGGTGAGCGTGCTCTTATATTTACACGCGTTGTACAGGATGACGGCGCACAGAATCACGTCGATGGCGGAGCTGATGATCGAGAGCACATGCGAGGTGCCGGGGGCAACCTCAAAGCTCTGCGGACCCGTGCCAAAAAACATGACGGCGACTACAACTGTCACCGCCATAATAATGCCAGAACCTATGAGCCCCACCGCATCGCGGGCGCGGTCACCGCGCGCGAGCAGCATGCCCAGCGCCGGTACCAGCGGAAACAGGGTAAGGAAATACAGTAGCGTCATACCATCACTCCCCCATGCAAAAACGCTGCAATTGTTTAACGTTATAGCTCAATTGAGGAGCAGCGGCGGCAGGTTTTCGGTCAACTGGGGAGTTTTAGGCGTACGGGGTAAGGAGTCTGTCCGCTTTGGAGCAGAGGGGCGGCAAGAAAAATGCGCCCCTGTGGGCGCACCATCCCGTTCGCTATTCCGCCTTTTTAACGCGCGGCTTGCGACCCCGCGGCTTATCAACCAGTGCGGACTCACCGCTCTCACGATACTGACGGCACCAAGCCTTGACCGAAGACTCGCTGGGAATCTTGTGCTTGATCATGGCCTCGCGAACCGTCAAGCCGTTTTCCAGACGGTCCTTAACCACAGCGAGCTTTACGTCGTACGAGTAGGTGTGATGATGCGAACCGGCATTGAGAACGGCGTCGGCACCGCCCACGGCATACGCGCGGGCCCACTGACGAGCCGTGGCCTGGGGAATGCCAAGCTCCGCAGCGAGGGCGCGATGACCGACCCCCTCTTGGAGGATCTCGACGGCGCGCTGCCTAACCTCAGGCGCATGCGTGCGAGTCCTAGTTGCTTCCGACATACCTGCCACTTCTTAGCCTTAACCGTTAATCTGCTTTCTTACATGCAAGTTAGATAGTAGCATTTTACTGTTTGCTCAAAGCAGTTAATTAAAATAGACGCGGCGTTATCTGGGCATTTGGCACCAAATTACGACATTTCTTTATCGATTATTTACGCTGGTAGCTAACTCGCAGCTAATCGTCATTCGCTTGTCAACAAAATTGGCATCTCTTTATGTCCTTTGGTATAGAGGATATAGTTATTAACCCCTCCCCCAATAATTTTGAGTGATCTGCGAGACAGTAGACGTCCTCACTCCTCATGATTACCGCGCATTGCCATCCACCGGAGCAAAACAAAAAGGGCGGGACCTGCTGCGCTTGCAGGCCCCGCACCGATTGACACCCGACGGGACACAGCCGGGCGAGACGGATCCGTGCCACCGTCCCGCCTGGCCGCGATGTTCAACTACAGCTCGTTGGCCGCGTGATATGCCGTGCGGATGGCGCTGGCAATGTCGGCGGTGCGCTCGCCCGAGCAGTCGCCCACGCAGGTCACGGGCACCGTCACGCCGTCCAGGTCAAACGCGTTGGCCTTGGAGCCCACGGCCATCACCACGTAATCGCAGGCGATCTTCACCGGCTCCTCGGCGCCGTCCTCGGTGGTGCGAATGGCCTCCACGCCCTCGTCGGTAATGGCGGTCAGGCGGGTCTTCACGTGCTGCTCCACGTTGTGCTCGGCAAAATCGCTCATGATCAGCGGCAGAATGGTCTCGGACTCGCCCGCGGCAATCTTGTCGAGCATCTCCACGATCGCCACCTCGCAGCCGTGCTGCAGCAGGTACTCGGCAGTCTCGGTGCCCACCAGGCCACCGCCAATAACGGCGACGCGGCCCGTAAGCTCCACCTTGCCGGCCAGCACGTCCCAGCTCGAGACGACCTTCTCCGAATCGGCACCCGGAACGGGGATGACCACGTCGTGCGCGCCCACAGCAACAATCGCGGCGTCGGCGGCGTTGAGGTCCTCGGCGGTAGCGGCATGGTTGAGCTCAACCTTCACACCCAGGCCAGGCAGAATCTTCTCGTAGTACTCGACCGAGCGCATGATCTCGTCCTTGCGCGGGGGCGCGGCCGCCAGCACAATCTGGCCGCCCAGATGATCGCTCGCCTCGTAGACAGTCACGTCGTAGCCGCGCTTGGCTGCCACGCGCGCGGCCTCCAGGCCGGCAATACCGCCGCCCACCACGGCGATCTTCTTGTCGCCCTCGCCCGGCTTGATGGCGATGGTCGCCTCGTCGCCGTTCTCGGCATTGAGCACACACGAGATGTACTTGCGGTTTTGAATCGCATCGACGCAACCCTTGTTGCAGTTGAGGCACTCGCGGATGGGCTCACCCGTGGCGGCCTTCAGCGCAATGTCGGGGTCGCACATGAGCGAGCGGCCATAGGCGATGATGTCGGCGGCGCCGTCTTCCAGAATCTTCTCGCCGGCCTCGACCGAGACAACACGGCCGACGGTGGCCACCGGCACGGAGACCAGGGCCTTGACGCGCTCGGCCACGGGCAGCGTCCAGTTGTAGGGCATGGCGCCCATGGGCGGAATGGTGTCGCCCATGTTGCCGGTGTGGTTGGCCTGCGCGACCTGGATCATGTCGATGCCCGCGCCCTCGAGCAGCTTGGCAAACTCGCAGGCCTCGTCGGGCTGCAGGCCGCCCTTGCCGCGCGGCGTGCCGTCGGGGTTCTCCATGATCACGGGGAGCTTGTACTCCACCATCAGCTGCGGCGCGGCCTCCTTAATGGCGGCGACGACCTCCAGCGCGTAGCGAACGCGGTTCTCGAACGAGCCACCATACTCATCGGTGCGCTTGTTGAGGATGGCCGAGCACAGCGAACCCACCAGGCGGTCGCCGTGGACCTCGATGGCGTCGATCCCGGCCTGCTGCGCGCGAGCGGCCGAGGCGGCGATGGCCTCCTTGATCTGGGTGAGCTGCTCTACGCTTGCCTCGTTCACAAAGTGCTGCATGTCGTGGTGCAGCTTGGCGTAGGCCTGCTTGCGGATCTCGTTGGACTCGGCCATCTTGGCGGCAAAGGTCTCCTCGTCGCCGGCGGCCTTGGCCTCCTGCGCGGCCTTGGCAGCGGCCATGGAGCCCATGACCATGCGACCGACGCCGGGCACGTCGTACTCGGGGTGGAACAGCTGCAGCGCAACCTTGGCACCGTGCTTGTGAACGGCGTCGGCTAGCGCCTTAAACGTGGGGATCTGGGCGTCGGTCGCCAGCTTGGGCGTGGGGCTCGCGGTCATGACGGGAGCGACGTCGCCGATGACGATGTAGCTCACGCCGCCACGGGCCAGGCGCTCGTAAAAAGCCAGGCTGCGCTCGCCAATGGAACCGTCGCGCTCCTCGTAGCCGGTGGTCAGCGGCGGGAACATAATGCGGTTTTTGAGCTCAAGGGGGCCAACCGTAATGGGCTGGAGCAGCTTGGATGCAGGTGCGGTCATGGATATTCCTCTCTTGTAGGCGCGGCGGCGATGATGCCGCGTAGTTGTCTAGAGGATATGACATGGGGGTACAGTGGCACAACGAAAATCGGCGAATATCAGGTGGCGGCAGGTGGATGGGGCGGGGCGGCCCGTCGGTTTGTCTCGATCTGCAACAGTTGCTCGGCAAAACCTGACCCACCTGTTACAGATCGAGACAAACGGAAGCGTTCCGTCGGAAAATCTCGATCTGTAACACCTACAGACCAAAAACGACCCTAGATGTTACAGATCGAGACGAACAAATTCGGTCCGCCCAAACATCTCAATCTGTAACATCTAGACCGACTTTTGTCCTCTACCTGTTACAGATCAAGACAAACCAGACCCGTCTGCCAGAAAATCTCAATCTGTAAAAACAACTCGGCAAAATCCGTCCCTCGTGTTACAGACTTAGACAAACACGACCCAACCCACCGGTATATCTCGATCTGTAACACCTAGCCACCCAAATCGGGTCCATCTGTTACAGATCAAGATTTTGTTTGAGAGGCCGAGAATTGGACCGAAAACACGGTCCCCAGATAACAAAAAAGCTCGCCGGCTAGGCCGACGAGCTGCAAGTTCTTGGTCGCGGGGGCAGGATTTGAACCTACGACCTCCGGGTTATGAGCCCGGCGAGCTACCAGACTGCTCCACCCCGCAATGTCTGGGCGCCTCATGTGCGCAAGAAAGAATATTACATGGGAGTTCGGTAAACGGCAAGGAAAATCTCGTAGAGCATAATTCCTTCATATTTAAACCCCTCAGTCCGCATCGCCGTAAACGAATCGCAGCCGAGCGCCGTCGATGGCGCGTATACAATGGTGCGCGTCCTTTTATGCCAACACTGGGAGTAGACATGCTGCTCGCTATCGATATGGGAAACACGCAGACGGCCATGGGCCTGTTTGACGGAGACGAGCTGGTGCAGTCGTGGCGTATGCCCACCGACCGCTCCTATACCGCCGACGAGATCCACGTGCGCCTGATGGGTTTCTTTAAGATGTACGACCTTTCGCTCGATGCGGTCGACGCGATCGCCTTTGCCGGCGTGGTGCCGCAGCTCTCGCGCGAATGGCACGCCGTAGCCGACCGCATTGCCGCGGACGCCATCGTCATCGGGCCGCAGACGGCCGCGGTAACTAAGCTGCGCGCAGCGCGCCCCCAGGCCGTAGGTGCCGACCGCGTCGCCAACGCCGTTGCGGCCGAGACTTTCTACGGCGCGCCGGCGATCGTGGTGGACTTTGGCACCGCGACCAATATCGACGTCATCGACGAGGACGGCTACTACATTGGTGGAGCGATCGCGCCGGGCATCCGCATCTCCATGGACGCGCTTGCCGCCCGTGCCGCCAAGCTCGCCAGCGTGCCGCTCGAGGCGCCCGAGCACGCCATCGGCCGCGACACCGAGGAGTGCATCAAGGTCGGCGCCGTGATGGGCGCCGCTGCCATGGCCGAGGGCCTGGTCGCGCGCATGAAGCGCGAGCTGGGCCGCGAGGACGCCACCGTTATCGCCACGGGCGGCCTTGCCGGCATCGTCGCCGATTCGACCGATGCTTTCGACGTAGTCGACGGACAGCTCACCATCAAGGGCATCTGCGAAATCTACCGCCGCATGCAGGAGCTGGGGTAAGGCGGAGGCTAAAGTCGAGCACGCCCGATGCCACAGCCCCCGCAAACGTTCGCCAAGCCTATTCCTCAAAAACGATAATTTTCCAGTTTTGAGGAATAGGACCGAGATGCCGCCCTGCAGTCACGCAGAAGCCCTCCCCGGTGCAAGCCGAGGAGAGCTTCTGTTGTCATCGTTATCTTTGAACGCGGGCGCCTCGCGCTACAGCCCGCGAATCCGTACGGCCTCGGGCGGAAACTCCTGCTCGCCGGCATCGGTCTTGATGGTCGCGCGACCCCAGATGTCCAGGCCCGCAAACACACCGACCGCAAGCGGCAAACCGTTGGGCGACACCGCCGCAACTTGGCGTCCCAGCAACGGCACCATATCGAAGTACTCGCCCAGCACGGGGGCCAGCGGACCGGCAGCGCCCTGCGGCGTGTTGGCAACAGCCGCCCAGGTGTCCACACGGGTCAGCACGGCGGCGGCCAGCGCCTCGATCAGCGCTTCGTCGGCCACGTGCACGCCGAGCTCGCTCAACGCCGAACGCTCAACATCCACCGTTACGGCACCGAACATGCCCGCGGCACCGGCACCGCCGTTGACGGCGACGCGCGCAAACGACGTCTCGAACGCGGGCGCGCCGCACACGATGTCACTCGGCCACTCAATACCCACCTTGCCGGCAAGGCCCAGGCCCGGCGTCGACGCCGTGCCCACGAGCGCGTCCATCATGCCCATTGCGGCCACAAACGGCAGGCCGTGGAAGGCATGCATGTTCACGTCCGGGCGCACGACCAGCGAAAACGTCAACGACACCTCGCCCGCGCTCCAAGCGCACCAGCCCGCGGACGCACCCTCGCGGCCCGCGTCGCGCGCGGCGTCAAGCTCGGTGCCAACGGCCACAGCATTCATCTCAATCATCTACATACGCCCCAATTCGCCCACGATATGGCCCACGCGATCCTCGGGCTCCTTGACCTCGACACCGTTGTAGCGGAAGAACCGCGCCGGGTCGTGCATCAGGTCCTCGAGCGGCACCAGCACAAAGTCGCGTTCGCCGATCAGCGGATGCGGCAGGCGCAGTTTTTTGCCGCCGTGGGTCTCGCCATCCATCCACAACAGGTCCAGGTCGATGGTGCGCGGGCCGTTGACCTTGGCCTTCTTGGAGCGGTCGCGCCCCAGCTCAGCCTCGATCTTCATAAGCTCGTCGAGCAGCACCAGCGGCGCCAGCTCGGTCTTAATCTCGATGACGGCGTTGGCAAATGCATCCTGGCGCGTCTCGTAGGCCGGCTCGCTCTCGTAGATGCGCGAGCAGTTGGACACGCAGGTGAGCGGGATCTCGGCAATCATGTCGCGCGCAGCGCGGATGTTGTCGCAGCGATGCCCCAGGTTGGAGCCCACAGCCACAAACGCGCGGCGCGGCTGTGGCTTGGCAACGGCCCAGTAACCGTTCAGGAACTGCGCAAAGCCGGTAACATCGTGCACGCGCACGATGTTGGCACCGGCCTGGATGGCGCCCAGGCACACGCCAAACGTGGCGGCATCGCGCTCGGCGGCCTCGGTCACGCCCGAGACAGCGCCCACAAAGCGCTTGCGCGACACGGCGCACATGAGTGGATAGCCCAGCGACGCCATCTTGGCGGTCTCGCGCTGGATGACAATATCCTCGTTGGCCGTCTTACCAAAGCCCGGGCCCGGATCGATGCAAATGCGGTCGCGCGACACGCCGGCGTGGATGAGCGCGCGGGCCTGATCGGACAGAAAGCCCATGACGCGGCGCATGATGGGCGCCGAATCGGGCAGGGTAAAGCGACGGAGCTGAGAGGTGGGCACGTAGGCCTCCTCGCGGCGGGCGCTGCGGCGCATCATGGCGGCCAGGTGATCGCTGGGCTCCGGCGCGGTTTCGGTAGCTGCGGGCACGGTCTCGGGCGCAGCGGCGGCCTCTTCGACGGCCGGGGCCTCCTGCTTCTGCTCGCGTTATCGT
>URGG01000071.1 GCA_900547345.1 uncultured Collinsella sp.
TCGAGCAAAACTCCCGCCCGGCGCGGCGCGGGCGGGCGAACCCAGCCGAAACGGCACGCACTGGCAGCGGCTCACGATGGTGGGCAGCATCACGTCTGCCGAGGTGCCCAACAAGATGAACATAACGCCCTCGGGCGGCTCCTCGAGTGTTTTGAGCAGTGCGTTGGCGGTGTTGGCGCGCAGCTGCTCGGCACGGTCGATGATGTAGACCTTGGCCTTGGCACGGATGGGCGCCAGAGGCACGTCGTCGAGCAGCTCGCGGGTCTGGGCAATGAGGTAGCCCGTGGCGCTCTCGGGCGTGTAATAGTGCACGTCGGGGTGCGTATGGCGGGCGACGCGCACGCAGCTGTCGCATGCGCCGCAGCCGTCCTGCTCGCACAGGAAGGCCTGGGCGAGCGCCCATGCGGCATCGAGCTTGCCGGCGCCGGGAGCGCCCAAAAACAGGTAGGCGTGCGATGCGCGGCCGCTGGCGACGGCGTTGGTCAAAAAGTCGCGCACGCGCTCTTGGGTGTCGAGCTTGGCCAGCAGGCTTGCCTGAGCGGGGGCCACGTTACTCGGCCTCCTTGGCAAGTGCGGCGGCGACGGCGTCTTGCGGGATGTCGAGACCGTACGCACGAACCTGCTCGATCGTCTTCGCAAAGACTTCCTCGATGGACGCGGTCGCGTCGATGAGCTTTACGCGGTTTGGCTCCTCGGCGGCAATTGCGCAAAAACCCTGGTAGACACGCTCTTGGAAGGCCATGCCCTTAGCCTCCATGCGATCTGCCGCACCGCGGTCGGCCATGCGCAGCGCCGCCTGCTCGGGCGTGATGTGATAGACGAGTGTGAGCGCCGGGTGCGTACCCGCGACGGCCAGGTTGTTGGCGTCGCGCACTATCTGGCGATCGAGGCCATCGGCAAACGCCTGGTAGCAGGTCGTGGAATCGTAGAAGCGGTCGCACAGGACAACCTTGCCGGCAGCAAGGGCGGGCGCGATGACCTCGTGCACCAACTGAGCGCGTGCCGCCTCGTAGAGCAGCAACTCGCAGGTGTCGCCCATCGCCGTATTGGCAGGGTCGAGCAGCAGAGCACGGATCTTTTCGCTGATGGCGGTACCGCCCGGCTCGCGCAGGCTCACAACCTGGTAGCCAGCGAGCTCGAGCGCACGGGCAAGCAGGCGCGCCTGCGTAGATTTACCGGCGCCATCGACACCCTCGAGCGTAATGAAGCTATGTTGAGCGGGCTCAAAAGCCATGGGCGCAGCCCCTTCCTACAAGGCGCGTAAATGCAGATATATCAACCAAGCCATGATACCCCAGTGCTCGGTGCGTCCCAAATCCCACCTAGTCATTGGGGACGTTCTTGAATGACTAGTCGTTTAAGAACGTCCCCAATGACCAAAGGCGCCTTTCCAAAGTTGCGGTGAAATAGGGACTGATTGAAGCTCTGAGACCGCCAAACAGTCCCTATTTCACCGCAACTTATGAAGGGGAATTTTGGACGCTGGGTATAATCGTCGTATTGCATTGAAATGTGGCGAAAGGAGTGGCAATGTCTCGGTATTGCGCCTCGTGCGGCAAGCTTCTTGCAGATAATGCCAAGTTCTGCACCTCGTGCGGTGCACCCGTTGAGCAAACAGCCGCGAGCGATAGCCAGCCCGCTTTCGAGCAGACCGGTTCCCTCGATACGCCGCAAGCCAAGGCGGACGACCCCCTCGCCTATCGCCCCGACCCCGCCGCAGGCCCCGCGGCCGTCGAGACCACGCAGCGCATACCCGTCGCGAGCGGCTCGTCCCAACAGGAGCCGGCTCCCGCATACGCGCCCGCTTCGCCACAGACCCCCGCCCCCAAAAAGAGCGGCACCGGGCCGCTTATCGCCGTTATCGTTGTGCTGGTGGCAATCATCATCGCCCTGGTCGTTTTCTTTGTGATCAAGCCTTTCGACAACGCCGCCACGCAGACGACTGCCGAGGTAGCTAAGCTGCACCATGACGTCGACGACGATGACCTAAAGCCTCTCGGCGATCCCAACAGCCTGTACGACGATGATGACGATGACGACGAGGATGGCGGCGAAGCAACGCTCTCCGAGCAGAACCTCTACCGCCGACTGAGCGAATACTACGACTTGCTCGAAGATCTCGACAACTACGTCCGTGGCTGCGCGCAGAACTTCAACGGCAGCTATCTGGAAGAGGATCGAACCACCCGTCAAAATCTCGCCGACGTCGCCGAGCGCACGGAGGACACCATCGAGCAGTATTACGACATCGTCGAGGACCTAGACGTCCCGACGAGCTCCAAGAACTACAGCTCCTGGAAGGACATCATCGCCCTGTACGACGACCTGGATCACCGCATTGACGCAATCTGTGATGCCTGGGAGATCAGCCTGAAATACGCCAAGCCTGCGGACCACAAGAATGAGATCGTGGCGCCGCTGTCACGCGACAACGTGGCAGGCACTAATGACAATAAGTACCGCTTAGACTTTGAGGAGCGCTATCCCGGCGCCAAACCCGTCGAAGTGAACTAGCGCTTTGTCGTTCCCGAGCCGGCAGTTAGGGACGTTCCTAAACTGTCGGCAGAAAAGGAACGTCCCTAACTGCCGGTCAAAAAAACGAGCGAGGATCGTGGGGTCCTCGCTCGTTTTTTAGGCAATGTTTCGACCGCGCCGTTACTTGTCGGAGGCTACTTTCTTGGCAGTCGACTTCTTCGCGGTCGTCTTCTTGGCGGCAGTGGCTTTCTTAGCCGTGGTCTTCTTTGCCGCCGTGGTCTTCTTTGCCGCGCTCGCCTTGGTCGCAGTCTTGCGGCCGCGGGCGGGCTTCTTCTCCTTGGTCGGGCAGTCCATGTTCACGCAGATGCGCCACGGACCGCGCGCCGTGTTGACCACCACGATGGGGGCGCCGCACTCGGGGCAGGTCTCGCCTGTCGCCTCGAGCTTGCCACGCGCCGGCAGCGGATAGCTCACGCCGCAATCGTCATAGTTGGTGCAGCGGATAAAGCGCTTGCCGCTCTTTTCGCTCTTGTGCGCGATCAGGTCGCCATGGCGTCCGGCCTCGGCGCACACCTTGCACTCGCCCACCTTAAGGTCGGGCTCGTAGTTGGTGGGGCACGTCGGGTTCACGCAAATCTCGAAGGCCTTCTGTCGGAACGGCTGGCATTTAATGCGCGGTGCACCGCACTCGGGACACACGGCGGCCTCGCCCTCGAGCGGGCTTACCTTGACGCCGCTCGGCACCGGATAGGTCACGTCGCAGTCGGGCCAACCCATGCAGCCGATAAAGCTGCCGCGGGTCTTGGCGCTCGTCTTCATAACCAGGTCCTTGCCGCACTTGGGGCAGGCGCCCACGCGCGCATCGGCCGTGACGGCGTCACTAATGGCGTCGCCCAGCTCCTGCGTGTGCTTGAGCAGCTCGTCGAGCACGCCGGCCAGCAGCGCGCGCGAGTGCGTCACGACATGCTCTTCGGTATCCTCGCCACGCTCCACACGGGTCATATCGCCATCGAGCTCGCTGGTCATATCGGGGCTCGTGATGCGCGGGGCAAACTGCGTCAGCGCGTCGATGATGGCGATGCCCAGCTGGCTCGGCTCAACGGGATCATTTTTGAGATAGCGCACGGCATACAGGCGCTCGATGATGCTCGCGCGCGTGGACTTGGTACCCAGGCCGCGCTTCTCCATCTCCTGCACGAGCTTGCCCTGGCTGTAGCGCGCGGGCGGCTCGGTCTGCTTGGCCTCGAGCTTAATGTCGAACACATCGACCGTATCGCCCTGCTCCAGCGGCGGCATCTGCTCGTCGCGCTTGAGTCCGTACGGATACGCCTCGCGGAAACCCGGCGTCACCAGCACGTCACCCGAGGCCACGAACGGCTCGCCGTTGACGTCGAGCTCGAGCTTGGTGTTCTCGATGGTCGCGGGACCCATGAGCGTCGCCAGGAAGCGACGGGCGATGAGGTCGTAGAGCTTGCGTTGGCCGCCATCGAGCGTGGTCGGATCGCCCTCGCCCGTGGGGTAGATAGGCGGGTGGTCGGTGGTCTCGACCTTGCCGCGCGTGGGCTTCATGGGGCCGGCGAGCACCTTTTTGCACACCGGCGCCAGCGCCGGGTTGATCTTTGCCAGGTCGCTCACCACGGCACCCAAATCGAGCGTCGCAGGGTACACGGTGTTGTCGACACGCGGGTAGCTGATAAGACCCGCCATGTAAAGGGACTCAGCGATGCGCATGGTGCGTGCGGGCGAGATGCCCTCGGCCGCAGCGGCAGCCTGCCGCGAGGTGGGCGCCAACGGCGTGCGACGCTTGCGCTTGCGCGAGCGCTTGGTCACTGCGGCGACGGTTGCCGTCGCAACGCCGTCGACATGGCCGTACGCCGTCTCGGCAGCGTCCTTGTCGGTAAAGCGTGCCGTCTTGTGAGCGATCTTAAAGCGATCGTCCTCGGCAGCACCCTGCGCGGCACCCATACCGCGGATCTGCCAATAGTCCTCGGGCACAAACGCCATGCGCTCGCGCTCGCGCTCGACCACCAGGGCAAGCGTCGGCGTCTGTACGCGGCCGGCGGAACGCACGTTGCCAAAGCCGCCAAACTTGGCAAGCGTCAGGTAGCGCGTCAGCACCGCGCCCCAAATGAGATCGATGTGCTGACGGCTCTCGCCGGCGTCGGCCAGGTTCTGGTCGAGCGAGACGAGATTATCGAAGGCCTGCGTGATCTCGGCCTTGGTAAACGAAGAATACTGGGCGCGGGCGACCGGCAGGTCGGGCGCAACCTCGCGCACCTTGTTGAGGGCGTCCGAACCGATCAGCTCGCCCTCGCGATCGAAGTCCGTAGCGATGATGACGCTGTCGGACTTCTTGGCAAGGTTCTTGAGCGAGCGAATGAGCTCTTTCTCGGCCGGCAACTTAATGACGGGCGCCCAGGTGAGATACGGCAAGCTCTCGAGCTTCCAGCCCTTGATGGAGATGCCGTCGGCAAGGAACGGCTTGCGCTTGGTGTCGTAGGGCGGACGCGCCAGGCCATCGGGTATGTCGGCCGGCAGCATCTCGCCGTCCTCGGTGACCGAATACCAGCCCAACTTTTTATCGAACAGCACGCTGTCGCAAAAATCGGGCGCAAGGATGTGACCGGCAAGGCCGATCGTCACGCACTCCTCGCCCTTCCACTCAAAACGGTAGATGGCGGTGTTGTACACCTTGTCCTTTTTGGGCTTACCCGTGGACAGACGCTCGGCAATCTGACGCGCGGCGTCGTTTTTCTCGGCGATGATGAGCTTCAAAAGAGGCTCCTATCTCGTATCTCTGCGGCTACGCCCGCCCGTATGGCGGCCGACTTACGCCCTTGCTTGCTCAATCTGCCCGATGAGCCAATCGCACCAGGCATCCATGCCCTCGCCCTTGCGCGCGCTCACGGCGAACCGCGGCGCCTGCGGATTGAGGTCATCGAGTGTCTTAGTATACCTATCCATGTCAAAATCGAAAGCCGGGGCCACGTCGACCTTGTTGAGCAGCTGTGCGCCGGCGTGCTGGAAGATGCCCGGGTACTTGATAGGCTTGTCGTCGCCCTCGGGCACCGAGAGGATCATGATGGACAGGTTCTCGCCCAGGTCAAAGTCGACCGGGCAGACCAGGTTGCCCACGTTTTCGATAAAGATGACGTCGATGTTTTCCAGACCCACAGCCTGGTCGAAAGCGTCGACGGCCTCCATGATCATGTTGCCCTCGAGGTGGCACAGGCCGCCCGTGTTGATCTGGATGGCGGGCATGCCGGCTTCCTTCATGGTGATGGCGTCGACGTCCGAGGCGATATCGCCCTCGATGACGGCGCAACGCAGGCCTGCCTTGTCACGCAGGCGCTCGTTGGTGCCCAGAATCGTGGTTGTCTTACCCGAGCCGGGGCTCGACAGCACATTGATCACATAGGTGTTTGTCTCATCAAATCGCTGACGTAGCTGATCTGCCAGGCGCTCATTGCGCGACAGAATCGGCAATGCAATATCAATCGTTTTCTCGGCCATACTCGGCACTCCTTACTTTGGCCCCTTTATACCCCGTCACCAGATGGCTGATGGGTTAATCATCGGGGGTTTCGATTTCGATACTGGCGATGTCGAGCTCGCGGCCGTGCAGCAGACGCACGTTGGCGCCGCCACACTGGGGACAGCGGCAATGGAAGCGGTCGTGCTCGAAGACCTCACCGCAGTCCAAGCACTCGCTTTGTGGATGGACCTCCTCCACGGCAAGCTCGCAGCCGCGCGTGAGCGGGTCCTCGTCACGAAATGTCTCCCACGCAAAGTCGAGCGCCTCGCGCACAACTTCGGTCATATCCCCGATACGCAGCGTTACCAAAACGGCGCGCGAGGCCCCCGCCCCACGCGCCGCGCGAATCACTGTATCGAGTATGCCGTTGACAATGCCAACCTCGTGCATACCGATTTACTCCTCGTCGTCCTCATCGTCCGAGAACAGGTCCAGACGGCTCACAAACAAGCCCTCCTTGCCCTCGCGCGCGGTAATGACCACGCGGGCAATGGCGAGCGAAATCTCGTAGAGCGAGAGCAGGGCACCATACATGAGGCCCAGCGTAACGGGCGAGCCGTCGGGCGTAATCACAGCCGAGCCCACAAGCAGGCCCACGTACACGTAGCGCCAGGCGCCGCGGAAGGCCGCGTAGGACACGATGTGGAAGACGGACAGGTAGAAGATGATGAGCGGCAGCTCAAACGCCACGCCAAAGCCGATCATAAAGAGCAGCTCCATGTTGACGTAGTTCTCCAGGTCGGGCAGCGCCGTGGCGACGGCCGAGGTCTCGCCGATAAGCCACTCAAAGCCCGCCGGGATGATGATGAAATAGCAGAAGATGGCGCCCAGGAAGAACAGCACCGTCGAGGCGAGCACCGTGGGCACGACCCATTTGCGCTCGTTGGGACGCAGCGCCGGCAGGAAAAATGCTAGAATCTGCCAGATGATCATGGGCGTGCACATGACCACGGCCATCTTGATGGCCAGCGAGAAGCGCAGGCCAAAGCCGCCGAGCGTGGTGGTGATGTAGAACTTACCGTCCGGCACAAAGGAGCGGATAGGGTCTTCCAAGATGTCGAGCACCACGGGCGTGGCGAAATACAGCACGATGGCGGCGGCAAACACCGACACGACCACGATAGTCAGGCGGCGACGGAGCTCTCCCAGGTGATCGAAGAGCGGCATGCGCGCAGGTCCGATAGGCATTACTCATCGCCTCCCTTCGAGGCGTCGGCGGCAGCGGCGTCGTCCTCGGCCTCGAGCTCGCGGGCGAGCTGGTCGACGACGGCCTTGCGCTTGCGGGGACGACGGGCGTAGAGGTCAGCCGTCGTGGGCTCTACCGGCTCGGGCTCGGGCTCCGGTTCTGCAGCAGGCTCGGGCTCGACGACAGGCTCGGCGGCAGCGGCAGGCTCGGCACCCTCGGCCTCCTCAGCAGCACCCTCGCCCTCGGCGGCAGCCTCGCTCGCGGCCTTCTCGGCAGCAAGGCGGGCACGGCGCTCGGCAAAGGTCTCCTTCTTGGCGGGCGCTGCCGTCTCGGCGGCATCCTTGTCCGCATCGGAATCGTCATCGACGGCAGTCTTCTTGGGCTTGACCGGTGCCGAAGCGGCCTCGCTTACCGGATCGATAATCTCAGACTGAACAACGGCCGTCATCTTTTCCTGCGTCTCGCGGAACTGACGGATGGCACGGCCGATCGTGCGGCCCATCTGCGGGAGCTTATCCGGGCCAAACAGCAAAAAGCCGAAGACCACGATGATCGCGAGCTCACCCTCTCCAATACCAAACACACATACCTCCAAGGCTCGATGTGAGTCGAGCCCGCACCGCGCCATTCGGCCGGAACTCGTCTATTCATTCGGTCAAGTATAGCGCCCGGACGCCAAAACGTCCGAGCGCATCACAAACATATGCCAAACGGCACGCCCTTTTGGGGGCAAAGATTATGCAGCGGTGATCGAAATCTCCTGGTCGACACCCAACAGCTGAACCACGCGCATTACCGGGGGCTGCACATTGGTGCAGCTAAAACGCTTGCCGTGGTCGACCGCGTGGTGCACGGCGCCCACGAGCACGCCAATGCCCGTTGAATCGATGTAGCTCACCTGGGCAAAATCGAGCTCAACGGCCTCAGTGGGCTGCTCGAGCGCCAGGTCGATGGCATTGCGCAGGCTATCGGCGTTAGAGATGTCGATCTCGCCGGTTACCTTAATGGTGTAGAGCTCTGGCGTGGGGTTGGTGGAAATACCTAAATCCATGTATATGCTCCTTTACGTATCGAAGGTGCGGATAGTACGGGAAGCCGCGCGTTAGGCGCGCTCGGCACGCGCGAGCTCGGCAGCGACAAGCTTAACGGCCAGCACCAGCACATCGAGCGCGGCCTCCAGGTCCTCGACCGTGGGATAGCTCGGCGCGATGCGGATGTTGGTATCGCGCGGGTCCTTGCCATAGGGCCAGGTAGCACCGGCCGGCGTGAGCTTGACGCCCAGGTCAGCACAAAGCGCAGCGACCTTTTGGGCCGAGCCCTCGGGACCATCAAAGCTCACAAAGTAGCCGCCGCGGGGATGCGTCCAAGTGGCGCAACCCGTATCGCCCAGGCCCTCGGTGAGCTTGCGCTCAACGGCCTCAAAGCGCGGGCGCAAGAACTCGGCGTGCTTTTTCATGTGCTCCCTGACCGCCTCGATGGTGGGAAGGAAACGCACGTGGCGCAGCTGGTTGAGCTTGTCGGCGCTGATAAGGCCTGCCTTCAGGCGCTTGGAGAACTCGGCGATGACCGCGGGGCTCGCACCGATAAAGCCGATACCGGCGCCCGGGAAGGTGATCTTGGACGTCGAGGCGAAGGCCACCACGCGATCCTCGGTGCCCGCCGCGCGAGCGAGGTCGAAGATATTGGCGAGCTCGTCGGTCTCGTCGTACAGGTCGTGCACGCAGTAGGCGTTGTCCCAGAAGATGCGGAAATCGGGCGCGGCCGTGGGCATCTCGACCAGGCGACGCACGGTGTCCTCGCTAAAGGTAATGCCCGTGGGGTTGGAATACTTGGGCACGCACCAGATACCCTTGATGGAGTCGTCGGCGGCAACCAGGCGCTCGACCTCGTCCATGTCGGGGCCGTTGTCGGTCATCGCGACGGGGACGTTCTCGATACCCAGATCGGCGGTGATGCCAAAGTGGCGGTCGTAGCCGGGAACCGGGCACAGGAACTTGACCTTCTTGCCGTCGTGCGCGGCCTCGTAAGCCTCCCAAGGGTCGCTACCACATGAGCCGCAACGCCAGAACATACCGGCGATATCGTGCTCGATCAGCAAGCTCGACGAACCCAGCACGAGCGTCTGCTCGGCGGGGCAGCCCAGGAACTCCCCTGCCAACTTGCGTGCCGAGGGAATGCCCTCAAAACAGCCGTAATTGGAGCAGTCGACGTTGCCGTCGTGCAAATCGGCATCGGCATTGAGGATATCGAGCATGGGTCGAGAGATGTCCACCTGGGAGGGCGACGGCTTGCCGCGGGCCATGTCGAGCGCCAGGCCCTTGGCCTTGACCTCGGCGACCTCGGCTTTGAGTGCCTCGATGGCGGCATCGAGTTCGGTGGTTTCCATCTTCTGGTAGATCGTCTGCATGGGTGCGACCTTTCACGAAGCGGTACGTTGCAATTCTTCTAAGTATAGACCGCCACCGTCGCAACGTTATGAAGCCGTGATAGATTAAGTCCATCGCAATGAATTACGAATCGCCGCGCATGCCGGCATGAAGCGCCCAAGGAGGCACTATGGAGTACGGATCGTTCCAGGCCGAGGAATTCGGCGACCTGCAGCGCCTGGTCGACGGGCTGTTTTACGACCGCCACGCCATCGACCGCCTGGATCTGATCGTACAGGCCGAAATCTTGGACCTGGTGCCCGATCTCATGGAAATCGTGAACCTGCTACCGCCCGGCTATTACGACCGCCAGTCACTTTGCGACCAGCTCAACTCCGCCTTGGCCGCCCACGGCTGGGGCGCCGTCTACGGCACCGTGGAATAACCTAGTCATTGGGTCCTGTGGTCAAAAAATAGCAAATATGAGTACTGTTACTTTTTTAGTAACAGCGATTTTGAATTAAAAAGGCCAGTCTTGGCCTTTTGTGTCCGGTTTTGGAAGGATGCATCGGCATTTTTCGTCCAGCCACGCAATCGTTAATGCACAGACAGAATAGATTTGTACATTATTTTTCGCGCCTAAAATGAAACGCCGTTTGTGACAGTACTCACAAACGGCGTTTTTTGGCCACTGGGGTGTCCGGCAGGTGGCAAGTACGGTAGCGCACAGAGATGTGGTGTAAGAGGCGGGGCATGCCCCGCCTCCGCCCTTTCAAGAAAGGACGGGGACACCGCCTAGAATTCGTCGTTGGAGTAATGAAGGTGACGAATGGAAGGAAAGGCGATGCCCCAAGAAGAGAGTGTACTGCGCCTCGGCCGCGACGAGGCCCTCGAGGCGGCGAGGCTTTGGCAGGAGTGCGGCGACGCGCGCGAGTTCGCGTGCAGGATGCTGGGCAGCGTGATGAACGCGCTGATGGACTCCGAGGCCCAGCAGATGTGCGGCGCGAGCCGCAACGAGCGCAGCGACGGCAGGGAGAACAGCCGCAACGG
>URGG01000072.1 GCA_900547345.1 uncultured Collinsella sp.
CACCGCGGCGAGCGGCCTCTCCCGCCAGGGCGATGCCCATCTTGCCCGACGATCTGTTGCCGATAAAGCGCACGGGGTCGATCGGCTCGTGCGTGGGGCCGGCGGTTATCATAATGCGCTTGCCTGCCAGGTCTTGCGGGACGGGGTTCAGCACCTCGCAGACGGCCTCGACGATGTCCTCGGGCTCGCTCATGCGTCCCGTGTCCACGTCGCCGCAGGCAAGGTAGCCGCTGCCGGGTCCCACCACATGGACACCACGTTCGCGCAGCGCGGCCATATTGGCCTGCGTCGCCGGCGCCTTCCACATGCCGTTGTTCATGGCAGGGGCGATCACGATGGGTCGCGGCGTGGCAAGCAGCGTGGTGGAGATGAGGTCATCGGCGATGCCGTTTGCCATCTTGGCGATGATATTGGCCGTCGCGGGCGCCACGACCACCAGATCGGGCTCCTGCGCCAGCGATATGTGGTGGATGGGATCGGAGGGGTCGTCGAATAGGCCCACGGCAACGGGTTCGTTGGTGAGTGCACGGAAGGTGAGCGGGCCCACAAAATCGGTGGCATGCTCGCTCATTACGACCTTGACGCGCGCGCCGCGCTTTTGCAGCAGGCGCACGATTTTGCACGACTTAAAGGCGGCGATCCCGCCGGTAATGCCCAGCAGGATCGTTTTTCCCTCAAGTTGCATTGAATTGTTGGATGCCGCCGTCATCATTTAAGCTTCCTTGCTGGGAAGCACCAGCAGGCGGTGGCAATACGGGCAGTGCGCGATCTCGCTACCGTCGTGGTTGAGGTCGCTCATGGATGACGCCTGGAGCGCGGTGTGGCAGATGGTGGGAATGTTGCCCTTGATGGTCTCGACGGCCAGGCCACGGAACTGCTTGAGCAGGCGCTCGTAATCGGTGAGCACGTCAGTTGGCAGCGTGGCGGCAAGCGCGGTGCGCTCCTTGGTGGCGGCGTCAATCTGTGCCTGCAGGTCGGCGGCCTTGGCGCGGGCGGCCTTGGTGTCGGCCTTCACGCCCTCCTCGAACTTGGCGATGATGACCTGCGCGCGGTTCTCGCGGTCGAGCGCCTCCTTATGGGCGATGACGACGTCCTTGCGGGTATGCTCGATCTTGTCCAGTCGCTTGGCCAGGGTGGCGAGCTCGTTCTCCAGGTCCTGAACCTCGCGGTAGTCAGAGCCATCAACATGGCGCTTCTTGGCGGCCTCGATGGCGGTATTGGTCTGGATCTCGGTAGTGTTGAGGTCATCGAGCTCAATATCCAGATCCTTGCGCTGGGCGTAGAGCTTGGTCATCTCGGACTTGAGCTTAACGTAGGTCTTGCGCTTGGAAGCGAGCTCCTTGAGCTCCGGCATATTGGCAAGTTCGCTCTTGTTGCGGGCGAGCTCCAAATCGATCTGTTGCAGCTTGAGTAGCGTAGCGCCGGCGCTCATAAGTTCTCTCCTTTTGTCACAGTCCACCATTGGCAAGGGTTCAGTATTTTAATCGCATGACGGGGGTCAACCCCGGCGTCAACCGCAGAGTTCATCAAGATATCCACGAACGGCTCCTCGGAGCGGTCGTGGCCGAGCAGGATGACGCCCAGACCACGCAAGGCAAGGTCCTGCGCCACGTGGTAGCCGACCTCTCCGGTCACAATAACATCTGCGCCCGCGGCGATGGCAAGCTCACCAAAATCGCCGAGGGAGCCGCCCAGAATGGCGACGGTGCGGCACGGGTGATCGGTCTCGCCCCATACGCGTGGGTCGCTGCGAAACGCCGCTGCGGCGCGCGCGGCAAGGTCACGCAGGCTGCAGGGGTCGTTCAACGTTGCAAACGCGCCCAGGCCGGTCGCTTCGGGGTCGTCCACGTGCTCCAGCGAGCTTGCGGGTGCGGCGTCCAACAGCGTACTTAGGCAAACGCGAGCCTCATGCGAGCGGTCCAGGTTGGTGTGAAGCGAGATGATGCTCACGCCGCAACGAGCTGCCTCGTACAGCGCAGCGCTGCACTGGGGTCGCGCGGAATCGGCCGGACAAAAGGCCTCGGGCGCCTTGATATAGATGGGATGATGCGTCAGCAGCACGTTAGCGCCGGCCTCGAGAGCGCGATGCACGTTGGCCTCGGTCGCGTCGAGTGCGCAGGCAACACCGTTGATCTTGGCAGCAGGATCTCCCACAGATAGCCCAACATGATCCCAGCCCTCGGCGTCCGCCTTGGGGTAGCGCGCCAGCAGGGCACGTTCAAGCTCGGAGACGATCATGCGGTACCTACGATCGAGAGCAGCGTCTGGGCAAAGTCGTCCAGATCTCCCGGATTCACGCGGTCATCGAAGGAAATGCGCAGTGCACCCAATGCCTGCTCGCGACCAATGCCCATCGCACTCAAAACGTGGCTGGGGTCCATGCTGCCACTCGAGCAGGCAGAGCCGGCCGAAACCTCAAAGCCGGCGGCGTCGAGCTTGATAATGAGCTCCTCGGAGTCCATGCCGTCAACGTAGATCGAAACCATGCCGGGCAGACGGTCGGCCTGGGCGTAGTCACCCATGGTGGCATGAATGTGCGGATGGGCCGTAAGCGTGGCGTAGAGCTTATCGGAAAGGGCTTGCAGCTTCTCGCGCTCGTGAGCGACACGGGGCGCCAACGTGCGGGCGGCAGCAGCAAAAGCCAGCTGCGTGCGCAGGTCCTGCGTACCGGCGCGACGGCCGGCTTCCTGTCCACCGCCAAAGATGCGCGGACGCAGCGGCGTGCGGTTCTTAAGGTAGAGCGCGCCGGATGCCACAGGGCCGCCGATCTTATGCGCGGCAACGGTCATGGCATCGACGCCCAGCTCGGTGACATCGAGCGGAATATGCAAGTAGCCCTGGATGGCGTCGGTATGGAACAGGGCACCCGCGGCGTGCGCGGCGGCGGCAAGTTCGCGGATAGGCTGCACCACACCGGTCTCGTTATTGGCGACCATAATGCTCACGAGCGCGACGTCGTCGTCGAGCAGGTCAACAAGCGTGGCAGGCTCAATGTAGCCCGCGCGGCAGGGCTGAACCAGGTCGACGGTAAAGCCGGTGGCACGCAGCAGCGGCAGGTTGTCCAGGATCGAATCGTGCTCGATGGCAGATACGATCACGCGGTTACGCTTGCGGTCGCGCTGACGAGCGCCCTCGGCAAGACCGAGGAGCGCCAGCTGGTTGGCCTCGGTGCCGCCGTTGGTAAGGATGATCTCGGACGGGCGAACGCGTGCGCCAAAGCTACGGGCGATCTCGCGACGAGCGACTTCCAGACGCGCGGCGGCCTTGCGGCCGAGCGAGTGCAGCGAGTTGGGGTTGACGCCCGCAAGCTCGCTATCGTCGTACTCACGCTGCGCAAGGAGCGCCTCGGCGCGCATGGGCGTCGAGGCGGCATAGTCAAGATTCACGGGTATGCGGTTTTGACCTGCGGTCATAAGGATTTATGCCTCCTGTGCAGCCTCATTGCCCAGCTTCTGCAACAGCGCAACTTCGGCGGCGGGATCTTCGGACTTAAATACGGCGGAGCCGGCTACGAGTACGTTGGCACCGGCCTTGACGACTTCGGCAATGTTCTTGGAAGAAATGCCGCCGTCGACCTCGATAAGGGGCGAAACGCCGTGACGCTCGCACATGGCCTTAAGCTCGTGGAGTTTGGCAATGGTACCGGGGATAAAACTCTGGCCGCCAAAGCCAGGGTTCACGCTCATCAGCAGCACCATATCGACGACGTCGATGATGCTCTCGAGTACGCAGACAGGCGTTGCGGGGTTGAGCACCACGCCGGCCTTGACGCCGCGCTGCTGCAGATGGGTGAGCGTGCGGTGCAGGTGCGTGGAGGCCTCGTAGTGCACGGTGATCATGTCGGCGCCAGCATCGGCATACCAATCGACCGTCTCGTCGGGGTTCGACACCATGAGGTGCGCGTCGACCGGCACGTCGGTGGAGCGCTTGACGGCCTTGAGGATATCAACGCCAAAGGTGAGGTTGCCGGTAAAGTGACCGTCCATCACGTCGAAGTGTACAAAGTCGGCACCGGCGATCTTGTCGAGGTCGCCCTTAAGGTTGGCCATATCAGCCGAAAGGATGGACGGAGCGATTTTAATGGAACCCATGGTAGTAGCCTTTCTGCACTAGTCGGTGAGTCCGTAGAACTCTTGCGATGGGACGCGGTCGGTGAGAATTTCGAGCGCCCTATCCAAAGTAACACCGTTGTAGAGCGTTTGCTCCACGGCAAAGGTGAGCGGAATGTCTACGCCCAGTGAACGGGCGAGCTCGCTGACGCTGCGGGCCGCGACGGCGCCCTCGACCACCATGTGCGTGCGCGCCTGGTACTCATCGAGCGACACGCCGTGGGCAAATTCGTAGCCAAAGGTGCGGTTGCGCGAATGCTCGGAGGTGCAGGTGGCAATGAGGTCACCCATGCCGGCAAGGCCCATGCAAGTCATGGCCTGCCCGCCGCGGGCATGCACCAGTCGGCTGATCTCGGCCAGGCCGCGCGTCATGATAAGGGCGAGTGTGTTGTCGCCCGCACCGGTACCGGCGGAGATGCCGCACACGATGGCGATGACGTTTTTCATGGCGCCGCATACCTCGACGCCGGTCATGTCCTGCGACAGGTAGATGCGGAAGGCCGTGGATAGAAGCAGGTCCTTAAAGGTCTCCCCTATCTGCGGGTCTTCGCTGGCGATGACGGCGGCAGAAAGTCCGCCGCGGCAGATCTCCTCGGCATGGTTGGGTCCCGAGAGCGCCGCCACGCGCCGCTCGTTGCCGATCTCGCTGGCGATGACCTCGCTCATGAGCAGGCCGGACTCGGGCTCAATGCCCTTGGTGAGGCAGAGCACCGGGGTGTAGGCGGCGATGAAGGGTGCTGCCTGATGGCATACGCTGCGCAGGTGCGTGGAGGGCACGGCAAAGATGACGGCCTCGGCGCCGTCGAGCGCCTGCGTCAGGTCCGTCGTGGCGACGACGTTGCCGGGCAGCTCGTAGTCCACCAGATAACGGGGGTTACGGTGCTCGCCATTGATGCCGGCGGCCGTCTGCTCGCTATGGGCCCACATGATCACGCGCTCGGCTCGTGCGGCAGCAAGGCCGGCGACGGCGGTTCCCCAGGAGCCGGAGCCAATCAGCGCAACATTCATGACTTTCTCCTACTTATCGTCGGGCACGGTCACGCGCTTGGTAAACGAGAGCTTGGACTCCTTGCCCGTCATGAGCTTTTTGATGTTCGCACGATGGGCCCACACCACGGTGATGCCGATCAGCGCCATGCAAAATTTGAGACCCAGGCTGCAGTACGGAAAGACCGCGCAGACGGCGATGGGAAGACCGATGGCCGCGGCAAGCGAGCCCACCGACACAAACTTGGTGATGGCGACGGCCACGATAAACATGCCCAACAGCGAAAGTCCGATGGGCCAGTACCAGGCGAGGATGACGCCCAGGCCCACGGCGATACCCTTGCCGCCATGGAAATTGAGGTAGGGCGAGAAGATGTGGCCCCATACCGCAGCCAGGCAGATGACGCCGAGCATCCAGTCGCCGGGGGCTCCAGGCGCCATGATGCTCACAGGGAAGCCATAGCCCACGCCCGCGATGAGCGGACGGGCGATAAGGACGCAGATAGCGCCCTTAAGGCAGTCGAGCAGCAGCGTGAGCGCGGCCACCTTGGGGCCGGCTACGCGCAGGGCGTTGGTGGTGCCGATGTTGCCGGAGCCCGCCTTGCGAATGTCGGTGTGGTTGAACACGCGGCCCAGGATCAGGCCAAACGGAATCGCTCCGATAAAGAACGAGACCACGGCACAGATGGCGGTCAGCAGAATCGGATTATGCATCCTTTTGCTCCTTCTTCCTAAAGAAGAGTCGAATGGGCGTGCCGGAAAAATCGAAGGTCGAGCGCATACGGTTCTCCACGTAGCGCTGGTAGGTGTCGTTGACCAGGTCGCTGTGGTTGACGAAGAACGTGAACGTCGGCGGGTTGACGCCCGTCTGGGTCACGTAGTGCATGCGCAGGCGGCGCTTGCCGTCCACCACGGTGTGGCCAAACTCGCGCAGGTCGGTGAGGAAGGTGTTGAGGCGCGAGGTGGTGATCTTTTGCGAGCGCGTCTTTTCGGCCGCGTCGACCATCGCCCAGATCTTCTCGACGCTGCGGCCCGTGAGGGCAGAGATGCGCAGGTACTGGGCCCAGGGAGCCATGACGCCCAGACGGCGATCGACGGTCTCCATGCAGGCCTCGCGCTTGCGGTCGTCGTCGAGCAGGTCCCACTTGTTGAGCAGCACCACGATGGCGCAGCCGCGCTCGATGGCCAAGCCCATGACCTTCTGATCCTGCTCGGTGACGCCCACGGAGGCGTCGACGACGAGCAGCGCCACGTCGGCACGGTCGATGGCGCGCAGGCCGCGGACCATGGAGTAGTACTCAATGTTCTCATACACGGTGCTCTTCTTGCGAATGCCCGCGGTATCGACCATGCGGTAGTGCTTGCCGTTGCGCTCGACGACGGTATCGATGGCGTCGCGCGTGGTGCCGGCGATGTTCGACACGATGGAGCGGTCGGCGCCCAGGATGCGGTTGAACAGTGAGGACTTACCGGCGTTGGGGCGGCCGATGATGGCCACATTCAGCGCATCGGGGAACGCGTCGGCGACCTCGTCCTCCTCCTCGGGCAACAGGGCCACGATGTCGTCGAGCAGGTCGCCCGTGCCGTGGCCGTGCAGGGCCGAGAGCGGCGTGGGCTCGCCGATGCCGAGCGAATAGAACTCCCAGATGTTGTCGTTCTCGCGATCGGGGTTGTCGAGCTTGTTCACCAGTAGAAAGACCGGCTTGTCGCAGCGCTTGAGCATGCGGGCGACCGACTCGTCCTCCTCAGTGACGCCGGTGCGGCCGTCGACCACAAACAGGATGACGGCGGCTTCCTCGGCGGCGGCGAGGGCCTGGTCACGGATGGATGTGGCAAAGACGTCATCGCTCTTGAGCGGCTCAATGCCGCCCGTGTCGACGATGGTGAACTCGCGGCCGTTCCAATCGGCCGTGTGATACGAGCGGTCGCGAGTGACGCCGCGGGACTCATGGACGATGGCGTCCGAGGTCTGGGCCAGGCGGTTAACGAGCGTGGACTTGCCCACGTTGGGACGTCCGACGACGGCGACGATAGGTTTCATCTGCTCTCCTTTAATGGGTAGGGTCAGCGGGAATAGTTGAATTGGCGGGCGTTATGCCAAGGATGTGCTCCAGGGTATCGAGCAGCTCATGCGGCATGGTCGATACCACATGAACCTCGGCGCCGCGACAGGTAAGGCTTGCGAGTAATTCGTCACGATGATACTCGTCAAGGGTCATACCGTCGGCGTTGAACATGAGCTTAGGCACAAAGAGCATAACACCCGACAGGTCCTGCGGCAGTTGCTCCAAGATGTCGCAGGCGACGATGAGGCCGGTCACGTCCACGTTGCCGCCAAAATAGCGGTTTTTGATGGCCGTGACAGTGCCGGCGAGTCCCTGGGGCGATTCCACAAAACGCGCCACCGTATCGCGCGCACTGGCACCCGAAAGGCACAGGAGGCGCTGGCCACGCGCGGCGATTGCCTCACGAACGCGGCGCAGACGCTCGGCATCGTTGGCGAGCACGTTGTCGGTCTCGTCCAGATAGGAGCGTATCATGCCGATGCCGTCGTAGTACTGCGGGTAGCCGTCGTAAAAGTCCGCCTCGGGAGGATCGATGCCGGCATCCAGGTAGAACTCGTCGCTCATCTGGAAGGTATGGCGGCCAAAGCGCTCGAAGGCACGGTCCTGGAAGGGCCGGATCATGGCGATAGTCTCGCGCGCCAGCTCGGGCTTATCGCTGTAGGACCAGCTAAAACGGTTCTGATGCTTGGTAAAACCGAGCGGCACAATGCCCAGGCTGGTGATCTGCTCATGCTCCTCGCAGAAGCGCAGGGTCTTTTGCAGCTCCTCGCCGTCGTTCATGCCGGGGCACAGTACGATCTGCGCGTGAATCTCGATGCCGGCGGCCATGATGGCCTCGAGCACATCCATGCCGCGCTGGGCGTTGCGGCCCATCATGCGGCGGCGGACATCGGGGCTTACGGCATGGACCGACACGTTCATGGGGCTCATGTTGCGTTGGATGACGTTTTGAACATCTTCGTCGGTGAGGTTGGTCAACGTGACAAAGTTGCCCTGCAAAAAGCTCAGGCGATAGTCGTCGTCGCGGATGTAGAGCGTGGAGCGACCGCCCTTGGGCAACATCGTCATAAAGCAGAACACGCAGGCGTTTACGCAGGTACGCATGCCATCGAAGATGGGGCCATCGAACTCCAGACCCCAGTCCTCGCCGGGAAAGCGATCGAGCTCAACAGGGGTGACGGTGCCGTCGCGCGGGTCGAAAACCTCCAGCTCGACGGTGTCGTCGTCTGCCTCCCAGAGCCACACAATCATATCGGTCAGCCGCTCGCCGTTGACCGTAAGCACACGCATGCCCGGCTCGATACCCACATCCCATGCGGGCGATTCCGGACGCACGTTTTTAACGAGCGCGCCCTCACCCGGCTCGGGGTCGCGGCTGCGCCCGTAATCGGCCACCTCGGCGGCGTATGCGGGTACGGTCTGGTCCATGATTAGCGGCAAAGCTCCTTGATGCGCTCGACGGCGCGCTCGATGTGTTCTTGCGGAGTGGAGGCTCCGGCGGTGATGCCGATGTGGTGTGCGTTGACAAACCATGCGGCCTGTAGCTCGGAAGATTCCTCTATGTGATGTGTGCGCTCGCAGACATCGGCGCAAATCTGCGCCAGGCGGCGGGTGTTGCCCGAGTTCTTGCCGCCCACCACGACCATGCAGTCGCAGCGGTTGGCAAGTGCGGCTGCTGCCTGTTGACGCTCACTCGTGGCGGGGCAGATGGTGTTGATCACGCGCAGTTCCTGCACGCGCGGGGTGATGGAGGCCACAACCTCGGCCAGGTTCTGCGCGGTTTGGGTGGTCTGCACAACCAGGCCGACCTTGCCCTTGAGCGGCAGCGCGTCCGCATCGGCGGCGCAGCTCACGACCTGCGCGTCATCGCCGGCATGGCCCAGGATGCCCTCGACTTCGGGGTGGCCCGGCTCGCCCACGACTATCACGTGGTAGCCCTCGCGTACCAGGCGCTCCGCCGCCACGTGGACCTTTTTCACGTAGGGGCAGGTGGCATCGACCACGTCGAGGCCACGCTCGCGAGCGGCATCGATGACCTGCGGCACCACACCGTGCGCGCGAATGATCACGGTGCCCGACGCGGCATCGTCAAGGGTCTCAGCCAGACCGACGCCCGCCTCGGCAAGCTCGCGCACCACGATGGGATTATGGATGAGCGGGCCCAGGGTGTGGACCTGAGCGTTCTCCCCCGCTTGCGGGGCGGCCGCCAGGGCCATATCGAGCGCACGCTGCACGCCGTAGCAGGTGCCAGCGTGGGCGGCGATTTCGATGGTGGGGGCGTCTGCCTTGCCGGTCACAGCCTCGGCAGTGTTCATGACATACTCGCCCATGGCTAGAACCTGCCCGGGTGCTCGGCGCAAAGGTCATCGCGCATGGCGTAGACGCGATTCATGGCTTCGGACTCAAACCATGCCAGGCGTTCCTTGCGCTTGAGCTCGGCCGGAGCATCGGAAAGCGAGATGGCCTTGCCGGCACGGATCCAGCATTTTTTGGGGCGCATGAGCTTTTTGCCCTTAGGCGTAATATCGGACCAACCACAAATGGCGAGTGGGTTGACGGGCGCCTTGCCCATCTGAGCGATGAGCGCAAAGCCGCCGTGGACTTCGGGTTTGATCTCGCGCGAGCGGATGCGCGTGCCCTCGGGGAAGATCAGGACGTCTTCACCGCGCTGCAGTGCATGTTGAGCGGCGCGCAGACACTTCATGTCGGCAGTGCCACGCTCGACGGGAATGCCGCCCACGCGGCTAAAGGCCCAGCGCACAATCTTGGTCTTGGCAAACTCGGATTTAAAGATGGGGCGGATGCGGCGGCCGCCGAAGAACAGCGCCGTCTCTACAGCCAGGAGCTCGGCCATCGAGGTGTGGTTGCAGATGACCACGCTGCCGCGGCCTTCCTGGCGCTCAAACAGCAGGTCCGCGTCCTCGACCTTCCAGCGCCACATGAGCTTGGAGAATGCCCAAAGGATTGCCATGACCACGAAGACGGTGCCGCGGATGAGCGCCGGGAACTCGTCGTAGGGGGCGTTGTAGTAATCCTCGGGCGTCTGCTTAAACAGGCGCATGGGCTACCTCCTTTGGTTGATGAGGTCCTCGATGATCGAGACGACCTCATCGATGGTGTGGGCGGTGGAGTCGACGTGCACGGCGTCCTCGGCGGGAACGAGCGGCGCGACCTGGCGGCTGCTGTCGAGCTTATCGCGCTGCTTGAGGGTGTCGAGGGTCTCGTCGACCTCTGCCTCGAGCTGCTCTTCGGTGAGCGGCTGGGCGTCGTTTTGGTGGCGCTGCAGCACGCGGCGACGGGCGCGTTCGCGCGGGTCGGCGGTCAGGAACACCTTGACCTGCGCGTTGGGGAATACGACGGTGCCGATGTCGCGACCCTCGGCCACGATATCGCGGTCCTCGGCGGCCCGGCCCTGGGGGGTGAGCATGGCGGCGGGCGCTCGACACG
>URGG01000073.1 GCA_900547345.1 uncultured Collinsella sp.
GGTTATGCCGGAAAGGGCGGCGGCCCGATCCTGAGCCAGACCACGCGCCGCCTGACGCATGGCGTCGCGCGCCGCCGCGTCATCGACCAGGTGCAGCAGCTCATCGGCAAAGGCAGAACCGTCGATATCGGCATCGGCGCAGAGCACGCCGGCCCCGGCGTCGACCAGATAACGGGCATTGGTGGTTTGGTGATCGGCCGTGGCGTGCGGGTACGGCACGAGCACCGAAGGCACGGCGAGTGCAGCGATCTCGGCCACGCTCGATGCGCCCGAACGCGAGAGCACCAAATCGGCAGCAGCCAGCATATCGCCCATGTTGTCGATGTAAGGCTGGACGCGGTAACGCTTCGTCTCCTCGGGCGTCAGCGCCAAAGCGCGCTCGGTCTCCTCAAAGCCGTCGGCACCCGTCGAATGCAACACATAGAGGTTCTTGCGCGAAAGCAGCTCGTTTTTGAGCGAAGCCACGCGCTCGTTGAGGTGCTGGGCGCCAAGTGAACCGCCAAAGACGAGCAGCAGCGTAGCGTCCTCGGGAACGCCAAGTGCCTTGCGGCCGCGAGCGCGATCGCCCTCGATTACCGAGCGACGTACGGGGTTGCCGGTCATGAGCACGTGGCCAGGGTCACCTTCGCGCTCAAAGACCGAACGCGCTGCCGGCACCGAGATGCACACGCGGGCGGCGTGGGAGTTCATCATCTTGTTGGCCAGGCCCGGAACAGAGTTCTGCTCATGCAGCAGATACGGGACGCCTGCGCCCTTGCACCACCCCAGCAGTGGAACCTCGACATAGGCACCAAAACCGATGGCGGCATCGGGCTTGCCGACCTTTGAGAAATGACTGGCGAGCGCACGCTTGGCCTTGTTGACACGCCACAGCGAGGTCAGCGCCGTCCAAGGACGGGAGCGGTCGAAGCCCGTGACCGTAATGGGCACAAAATCAAACCCAGCCTCGGGGACCAGACGACCCTCGAGCTTGCGCGACTGGCCCACGAACACAACGTGGTGGCCACGGTCACGCAGCTCTTCGGCCAAGGCGAGCGCGGGGTTGATGTGTCCTGCCGTGCCGCCGGCTGCAATAGCAACGGTCATTTTATCGGTCATGGTAGTCCCTTCGTACACGCGGTCCCTGGTCGTCGGTACGCAGACGCGCCGACGGGTCCGAGTTCAAATCGATTCGATTATATCCGCCGCCCGCATTGCGAGGAGTGGGGCGCTGAGGACGACCTTGCGGCACCGTTCGCTGACGCGGGCGGGCTGCCGGCTCGGTCGCAGAGCCATCCAGGACGGTAAAACCGTTACGCGAAGATCGCTCGCCGCGCACGTGGGGCAAGCCGGCGGTACTCTCATCCATAACGGCAAAGCTCTCACGGCGGCGGTCATACTCATCGCGGCGGGCGCTCTCGTACGAAACGCGCAGGATCAACCCGGCAAGCATGAGCGACACAATAATCGACGAACCGCCGTAGCTAATAAACGGCAACGGTTTGCCCGTCATGGGAAACACGTTGAGGATGCCCAGCGCGTTAATCAAAAACTGCACCGCGAGAATGACCGCGGAGCCAGACGCCATGAGCGCGCCCCGACGATCGGTCGCCTGCTCGGCAATGCGAAACGCCGAGTAGATCAGCATCGCAAACACCAAGAAGAACAGCACGGTTCCGACAAAACCGACTTCCTCGCCAATGATGGCCAAGATGTAGTCGTTGTGTGCCTCGGGCAGATACGAGTACTTCATGGTTGAGTTGCCGATGCCACGGCCGAACAGACCGCCCGAGGCAAAGGCCATGATGGCAAGCGTGGCCTGATAGCCGTCACCATACTCGTCGGCCCAAGGGTTCAAGGCAACCTGAATACGCACCATACGGTACGGCTCTGCGACAAGCGCAATCACGATCACGAGAATGCCGAAGATTAGCACGCCGATGATAAATCTGGGGTCGAGACCCGCAAACAACGCCATGCACATGAGGGTCAACAGGATGATCAGGACAGTACCGAAATCGGGCTGGATAAAAATCAGAAAGAGCGAAATGCCCAGGTAGATGCCCATCTTGCGAAGGAATTCGTTGATGTTGCCACCGGGCGAAAAGAAGCGATCAAGCATGATGGCCGAATACGCAATGGCAAATGGCTTTAAAAACTCGGAAGGCTGGAACTGAATACCGGCGATGTTGAGCCAGCGCGTGGCGCCGCGGCTGCCGCTGCCCACCAAGAACACCAGAAGCAGTAGCCCTATCATGCCGATAAGGAAGATCCTGAGCACATCCTCCCCAAACCAGCTGTCCGGCAAAACGCGCACGATGGCAATCAGCGCCAGAACACCGACCACGGCAAACGCGGCCTGTCGACCCAGAAAAAACGTCGCCGAGCCATTCTCGTGCAGCGCCTCGACCGAAGACGCCGAGTACACCATCAGCAGGCCAAAGCATACCAAGGTAAACAAGCAGGCCATGAATATCAAACGGGGGCGCATGATACGGGCGGGAACGCCGGCAATATAGCGTTCGCTAAACGACTGCCCGCCGCGGCTGGAACGCGGTGTGGTGCGACGTGAGGAAGCACGGTCCGAGTCGGGCCTCCTCATACCTTGTCGGGGGCTCTCCTCTCTCACCGCAACCCCTATTCCATTTGTGATTTCGCTGTAGCGGCAAGCTGAGCCACGTAGTCCTTAAACACGCGGCCGCGCTCCTCATAGCCCGAGAACTCATCGAACGAAGAGCAGGCAGGAGAAAGTAAGATCACGTCACCACGGCTCGAAAGCGAACGGGCAACGTCCACGGCGTCGCGCAGGTCATCCGCCTGGGCGATATCCACATCGCCATCGACATCAGCCTCGTCCATAGCGGCGGTGAAGCGCTCGCGCGCATCGCCAAAGCAGACGACCGAGCGCACGTTGTCCATAACGACGCGCGCGAAGTCCGTGAGCGGAGTGCCCTTATCGTGGCCGCCGAGCAGCAAGATCACGTCGTCATCGGGAAATGCCGTCAGTGCCTTCTCGACCGCATCGGTGTTAGTCGCCTTGGAATCGTTGACGTAGCGCACGCCGTCAATCTCGCCACACGGCTCCACGCGGTGCTCGAGCGGCTGGAACGAGGCCAGACCGCGGCAGACACCGTCGACATCGGCACCGACTGCCAAGGCAGCCGTGGCAGCGCACAGGGCATTGATAACATTGTGATGGCCCGAGATCTTGAGCTCGGATGTAGCGATGAGCGGGGTCTCGACACCCTTCAGACGCACGATCATCTTGCCATCGCGCACAAAGGCGGCATCCTCGCCCTCAGGCTCGTCAAAGGCAACCTTGCAGATGCGACGACCCGGCGTGTAGATGTACTCATCGAACTCGTGAATGCCGGCGTCTTCGACGTCGACAACCACCAGATCGTCATCGACCATATTGTCAAACAGTTTGATCTTGGCAAGCGCATAGTTCTTATGACTCTTATGCCAGCCCAAGTGGTCGGGAGTGATGTTGAGCAGCACCGCCACGCGGGGGTGGAGCTCGGTTGTCGTAGCAATCTGATAGCTCGAGAGCTCAGCCACAAACCACTCGTTGTGGGCTCGGCCGTCAATCTCGTTGACCGGCGGCTCGCCGATGTTGCCGACAGCAACGCTGGCCTCGCCGGCAGCCTTAAGCAGATAATCAGTCAGCGACGTGGTGGTCGTCTTGCCGTTGGTGCCCGTGATGGCAATCCAGTTATCGGGCGACAGGCGATAGGCAAACTCGGGCTCACCCATAATCTGGGCGGCATGCTCGCGCCCAGCCTTAAAGAAGCCCGAGAACTCCGAGATGCCCGGGCACGTCACGCATACGTCATAGGCGCCCTCGACCTGTTCGGTCCCATAGACAAACGACGCACCAGCAGCCTCGAGCGCACGCGTGGCGTCATTGGGCTCAGAGGTGCCACCGCCATACACGGTAACGGTACTTACGCGCTCGGGATGTGCCAGCGCCCAGCGGGCGACATCGAGACCGGATTTGCCCTGACCCAAAACGAGCAGGCTAAAGACATCAGCAAGAGACATGAAAGACCACTATCCCAACTGGAAGAACAGAGCAAGGCCAACGGCACCGAAGGCCGCAGCGATAATCCAAAAACGGATGACGACCTTGGTCTCGGCCCAGCCCTTCTTTTCGAAATGATGATGGATGGGCGCCATAAGGAAGACGCGCTTGTGCGTAAAGTGGAAGTAGACAACCTGAATCATGACCGACAGGGTCTCAACGATAAACAGGCCGCCGATGATAAGGGAGACGACCTCGGTGTTGGTCATGATGGACGTGCAGGCAAACGCGGCGCCCAGGGCAAGCGAGCCGGTATCGCCCATAAAGATGCTCGCCGGATAGCAGTTGAACCACAGAAAGCCCAAGCAGGCACCGGCACACGCGGTGCAGAAGATGGACAGGTTCACGTCTCCGTGCAAAAACGCCATGGCAGCCATGGCGAGCATGGCAATCATGGAGGTGCCGCCAGCAAGACCGTCAAGGCCATCGGTCAGGTTCACGGCATTAGAAAGACCGGCGATCATCAGCCAGCAAAAGACAATGTAGAGCCACGGGAACGAAAGGCCGCAGATGGTGGTCGAAAGCACGCCAAGGTCAATCGTCAGGCCGCCGGGAAAACGAATCTCGGGGGCGACGCCGCACCAGTTAACGGCAAGTACCGTAAAGGTGACACAGATAATGGTTAGGCCGATCATCTTGGCATGAGGCGTCAGACCGAGCGAGCGCCCATGCGTAACGGAGGTCAGGTCGTCGATCAGGCCCAGCACGCCGGTCGCCAGCGTGGCGAGCAGCACGAGCACGAGCTCGGTGGTGAGCTTGCCCATCAGCAGGCAGGTCAGCGAAATCGCAACAAGGATGATGACGCCGCCCATGGTCGGCGTACCCTGTTTAATCAAATGACGCTTGGGGCCGTCGGCTCGGACCTGTTGGCCGATACCCTCGACCTTCAGCAGCTTGATCCACCACGGCATGAGCAGCAGCGCAATGGCAGCGGCGATGCCAAGCCCCAAAAAAGCCTGATACGTTGGATACGAGGGATTGCCGAACATGGGCTAGCACACACCTTCCACAAAGCGGTCGAGCTCAACAAAGCGGGAACCCTTGACCAGTACAACATCATGTTTTTCAAGCGCGCCGCCCATGCGGTCGAGCACCTGCTGATAATCGGAGAACACCTGGATGCGGTCCTCGTCCATGCCCATCATGCGCGCGGCATCGGCCATAAGCTGGGCCAGCTCACCACCCACGCACGCCAGCATGTCGAGCTTCTTGGCGGCCGCGTAGGCGCCCACGAGCTCATGCATGCGAGGAGCCTCATCGCCCATCTCGCCCATCTCGCCCAGGATCGCCATGCGAGACCCCGTGCACGAAAGCGAGCACAGTAGATCGAGGCCAGCAGCCATGGATTCGGCACTGGCGTTATAGGAATCGTCGATGACGCGGGCACCGCTCTTGGCGCGCTTGATCTCCTGGCGGTGACCGGTGATCGTGAGGCCCCTAAAGGCAGCATCGATCTGCTCGGGCGTCACGCCCAGGCGATAGGAAACCGCGGCGGCCTTAACGGCATTAGGAACGGACTGCACGCCGGGGATGGCAAGCATAGTATCGATCGTCTCACCCTGGCCAAAATCGAGCGTAAAGACCGGACGTCCCTCGTCATCAACACGAATGTCGCGGGCACGGACCTCATCATCGTCCGAGACGCCGGCCAGCATCACATCGATACCAGCAGGCTGGGCGAACGTATCGCGAATGAACGGCGTAAAGTCGTCCTCACCGCCCAAAACCAGCAGCGGCAAGAAGTCGCCGGCGGCGCACATACCCTGGACAATCTCGGCCTTAGCGCGGGCGATGTTCTCGCGGCTGCCCAAAATGCCGATGTGAGAGGTACCAATCTTGCTTACGATGGCAAGGTTGGGATTGGCGGACTGGGACAGGCGCTCAATCTCGTGGAAATGGTTCATGCCCATCTCGAGCACCAGGACCTCGGTATCGGCCGGAGCGGAAAGCACCGTGAGCGGCATGCCGATCAGGTTATTAAAATTGCCCTTGGTGGCCCAGACACGATAGCGCTTGGCGAGCACGGCGGCGAGCACGTCCTTGGTCGTCGTCTTGCCGATGGAACCGGTAATGCCAACGACCAGGCAGCCAAGCTCCAGGCGATACGTGTGCGCCAAACGCAGCAGAAACTCCTCGGGATCATCGGTCAGCAGGATGGCGCACCCCTTGTCCTGCGCCAGCGAGACCAGCTCAGCCTCGGGCTCACGCGTCATCACGACGGCGCCGGCACCCGACTGGACGGCACGGGAAGCAAAATCATTGCCGTCGACGTTTTCACCGGGAAAGGCGACGAAAATCGTCCCTTCCTCGACCTGGCGCGAGTCGATAACGCACCCGCGGCATACCCGATCGGCTTCTCCCGTCACGGTTCGGGCCCCTGTTGCGGCCGCGAGGTTGTTGACGGCGATCTCTATCATTGCAGCTCCCCTGTAAACCTAATAATGCTATCGGCGTATTGTATCCCAGCGCCGCACATGCGTGGTGCAGGGCATGTGAACACCCTCATATGGGACAACAAACAACGCCCCAAAGATTGTAACCCCCTACTTCGTGTGCGGGATACCCAGCACGTCGAGCGCGTTGGCCATAATGGACTGGAACGGCACCGCAGCGGCATCTGAGCCGCTCGGCGTTCCGTCGAGCGTGATATAGCACAGCACCTTGGGCGATTGTGCCGGTGCAAAGCCCATAAAGGACGACATGTAGTTCTCCTTGAGGTAGCCGCCGTTCTCGTCGGCACGTTCGGCCGTACCGGTCTTACCCGCCACGTCATAGCCGTCAACCGCGCCGCCAACGCCCGTTCCCTCGGACACGACCGTCTGCATGCACGATGTCACCTGGGATGCGGCGTCCTCCGAAATCGCGCGCTCGCCTTCACCCCAGTCCTTCTCGTCGCCTTTGCTGGACTTATAGAAGTGCGGTGTCATCATCACGCCGCCGTTGGCGATGCCGCCCACGGCACGTGCGATCTCAATCGGCGAGACGGACAGTGCCTGTCCAAAGCTCATCGAGCCCAGCGTGGCGCCGTCATACTGGTCACGCTCCTTGACGATACCCAGGCTCTCTCCCGGAAAATCGACACCCGAGCTGTGACCGATGCCCCACTTGTCCACATAGGCGGCAAAGTCGTCGGCACCGATCTTGCGCCCCACTAGGACAAAGCCCACGTTGGACGAACGGCGCATCATCTCGCGCACATCCATGGTCATGGCATAGTCGCGCTTGTCGGCATCGGTGACGGTATCGTCGCCCACCTTGATGCTCGCCGGCACCTCAAACGACGTACTCGATCGCACGACGCCCAAGTCGAAGCCGGTGCCCGCCACGAGCGTCTTAAAGACTGAGCCGGGCTCGTAGGCATCGGTGACCAGGCGCAGGTTCATATCCTCGGTCTTGGCGTTCTCCAGATCGGTCTGGTCGTAGGTCGGGTACGAGCAGGCTGCCAAGATCTCGCCTGTCGTAGGATCGGTGACCAGCGCCGAGCCGTTCTTGGCCTTAGTCTTCTCAACTGCCTCTGCCAGGGCATCCTCGGCCGCACGCTGGATATTGACGTCGAGCGTCGTCACGATATCAACGCCGTCGACCGCAGCCACCTTTTTATAGGCACCGCCCGCGATATAGCTGCCGTCCCTCGCGCGCTCTCGTACGAGAGAACCGTTCGTGCCGGTCAGAAGCTTGTTGTATTGCTTTTCGAGACCCGTCAAGCCGTCGTTGTCTACATTCACTACACCCAGCACCTGCGATGCCAGATTGCCGTATGGATATACGCGCTTCATGGCCTGCTCAAAAAGCACGCCGGGCAGGTTCTTTTTCTCCAGCGCCGCAACATCGTCTTCGTCCACTTGGCGCTTGATATACACCCAGGTTCCATCGGACTCAACGAGCTTGCGGCAGGTCTTTTTATCGATTCCAGTTGCCTTGACCAGCGCCGACACCGTCTTGTCAACATCCTCGACAAGCTGCGGGTTCACGGCGATGTTGCGACATTCGACCGACGACGCCAGCACGTTACCATTGCGGTCGTAGACGGTGCCACGTTTGGCATAGAGGGTCTGCGCAAGCAGGCGGCGCGCATCGGCACGCTCGCGCAGTTTATCGGCTTCGACAATTTGATAGTCGGCAAGGCGAAAGACGCCCAAGCCCAAGCCAAGCCCGATGAAGCCCATGACGGCTTTGCGGCGAGGCAGAGGCGCGCCTGTGAGCCATTCGGTCGACGAACTCTTGCGCGACCTGGTGTTATGCACTTGAGGGCCGCCCGAGCCGCGAAGTCGCGACGCCGGGTCGTTGCCACGGGACTGCCCGGCGTTGTAAGATTGCCGACCCGTTCCTTGATAACCAGAACGTCCCCGCGACGAGGGACGTCCAGAACCGCGGCCCCCATCGGAACCGCGGCGATAGTCATTTGTCATACTCAGCTACCGTCTTGCTACTGAGCGGTCGCGGTCGCGTTGGCGCCCGCGGCTGCATCCTGCGAAAAGTCAAGTGTAACGCTCTCGCTGGGCTCCACCATGCCATAAGCGCCCGCAAGGTCGCGAATGCGCGTGTCGGCGCCATAGACCGAATGCATGACCTCCAGGTCGGAGCTCTCATCGGTCGCTTTTTCGAGCGTGTTGGTAAGCTCGGCGTTGCTGTTGAGCACCTGGGCCGTAACGCCGGCGAGCGCCACGCGGGCGACGCCGATCGTCATGAAGATAGCCGCAATGATGCAAAACGTTTTAAGAACGCTCATGAAAACCGGGCTTACCGCCTGGTTTGCCTGACGGCCCGCGCCCGTGTAGACATCAAAGCGCGGCGTGCGCCGCTCACGGGGAGCAACGGGGGCCTGCGGCGTCTCACGATAGGCGGGCATGGCGTTCATATCATAGGCGAGTGCTGCGCTTGAAGTGTTGTAGCCCATGATATGCCGCCTCCCATCCCGAGTACGTTGGTAGTGTGTTTAAGCTTCGTTTATGGTGCGAGCGGGAGGTCCAATATCGCGCGGTCGCGCCTACAGACGCTGCGCCACGCGGATTTTGGCTGATCTCGCCCGAGGGTTGCGCTCAACCTCATCGGGTTGGGCAACCAGGGGTTTGCGGGTGATGACCTTGAGTATCGGCACGTTGCCGCACACGCACACCGGAATCTCCGGCGGACACGTGCACCCCTGGCTCATCTCCTTAAAGTGGTTCTTTACGATACGGTCCTCGAGCGAGTGATACGAGATGACGCAGATACGTCCGCCCGGGTTGAGCCACCTGGTGGCGGCATCAAGCCCTCGTTCGAGCACATCGAGCTCGTGATTGACCTCGATGCGAATGGCCTGGAAACTTTTCTTGGCCGGGTGTCCGCCATGCCGACGAGCGGCAGCCGGGATACCCGCCTTGATGATCTCGACAAATTGGCCGGTGGTTTCGATCGGTTCTTGCTCGCGGCGGCGCACGATCTCGCGCGCGATCTGCGAGGCGAACTTCTCTTCGCCGTAGACGCGTAGAATCCGGGCGAGGTCGTGTTCGTTATAGGTGTTGATGACCTCAGCTGCGTTTAAGGTGTTATTACCCGGATCCATCCGCATGTCCAATGGGGCGTCCTCGTTATACGAAAAGCCCCTGCCAGGGATATCGAGTTGCGGTGACGAAACGCCCAAATCGAACAGGAAGCCATCGACCCCGGGCACCTCGGCCGAGCAAAGTAGCTCGTCCAAGTCGCCGAAGTTGCCCTTCAGCAGCTGGTGCGGAACGCCGGGAACCTCGCGGTCCAGACGGGCGCCAGCGGCCTCGAGGGCCATGTCGTCCTGATCGACGCCGAGCAAAAGGCCCGTCTCCCCCACCTGCGCGGCCATCTTTACCGAATGGCCGGCACCGCCAAGGGTGCAATCGCAGACAACGGAGCCGCTCTTTAGCCGCAGCGACTCAAGCACTTCGCCGAGCATGACAGGTTCATGCCGATATTCTTGTGTCAAGATCCCACGCTCCATCCGTTACCCGTGCCTTGCCCTTACGAGAAGAAGAGGTCCAGCAGGGCCTCATCGTCATCGTCCTCATCGGCCGCGGCGCGATCCCAAACCTCAAGGTGGTCGTAGTTGCCCACAACCGTGACCTCGCGGTCGAGGTTCGCCTGCTTGCGGAGAGACTCGGAAAGACCGATACGACCGGCGCTGTCCACGTCCATCGACGTGGTGCGCTTGTTGATCGCCCTCATGAGCTTCTGGTCATTAATGTCACGCGGGTTAAAACCCTCGTGGCCCTCACGACCCGCGAAGAGTCCTTCGACCCACTTATCGAAGGCCTCGGCAGAGAACACGTACAGAGCATCGACATCCAGGGCTTTAAACACGCGAACGTGCTCTCCAAGCTCCTCGCGAAGGGGTGCAGGCAGGGATAGACGACCTTTTGCATCGAGATTGCGCTCGTATGCACCAGTCATTCCCATGTGCGCCCTCCCCTCGGTTACTCAGATGGCACGTACGCGGGGAACCACCCCGCCTGTCGACGTCATCAATAATATGGG
>URGG01000074.1 GCA_900547345.1 uncultured Collinsella sp.
AGCGCGCGAGCGCCAGGCGCGCATCGTGGCCGTAGACATCGACCCCGCCGCCCGCAAGACTGCCGAGCGCATGGTCAAGTGCGCCGGCTACAAGCGTTTTGTCGACTTTTGTGCCGCCAAGCCCGCCACCGTGCTGGACCATGCGGGCGCCGTCGCCGGTGCCGCCCTGGTCGCGGACACGACCGAGACCCCGCTTTCGCTCATGCACGATGCCATGACGCTCATCGGCGAGCTGCGCCGCGCCCCCGAGCTCGCTTCGGCGCCGGTCGCCGCTCTCACCCGCGACGGCTTGCTGGCCCGCGCGCTCCACGCCGAGCCCGAGCGCTCGATCGCCGTCATGCCCAATAACGAGGAGGCGGCTCTTGAGGTTTGGCCCTCACTCGACCACGCCGCTGCAGCGTTTGAGGCTGCGACCAGCGCGGATGCCGAGGCCGAGGTTGCGGATGCCAACGAAGCCAACGACGAAGCCGCCGCTTCCTCCATGCCCGAACCTGCCGCCACGCTCGACTTGGGCGACGGCAAGCCGCTGCCCGTGCTCATCCCGGAGTCCGAGCAGTTCGCCAACCGCCTGCGCAAGAATGCCCGTCTGCGCCGCAAGTGGGCCAAGCGCGAGGGCGTGAGCTGCTACCGCGTCTACGATGCCGACCTGCCCGATTACTCCGCCGCCATCGATCTGTACGAGGGCTGCCCGCAGACGCCGGGCCGCTGGCTCGTCATCGCCGAATACGCCGCGCCCAAGACCATCGACCCCGCGCTGGCCCAGGCCCGCATGCTCGACATCTTGGCCATCTCGCCGCGCATCCTTGATGTTCCGGCCGAGCACGTGCACGCCAAGGCCCGCATGCGCTCACGTGGCGGCTCGCAGTACGGTAAGCAGGGCGCCGGCAAGGGCGGCTCGGGCGAGCGCGCCAACATCGCGCGCCGTCGCCTGCCGCTCATCGAAGAGGGTGGACTCACCTTTGCCGTCAACTTTGACGACTATTTGGATGTGGGCATCTTCCTGGATCATCGCGTCACGCGCAACCTGGTGCGCGAGCACGCCAAGCAGGCGCGCCGCTTCCTCAACCTGTTTGCCTACACCGGCACTGCCACCTGCTACGCGGCCGATGGCGGCGTCGAGGAGACCGTGACGGTCGACCTTTCCAACACCTACCTGGACTGGGCCGAGCGCAATATGCGCCAGAACGGCTTTGTTGGTCCGCAGCATCATTTTGTGCGCGACGACGTGCTCGCCTGGATTCGCGACCAGCGCCAGACGCGCAACCGCTGGGACTTGATCTTTGTCGACCCGCCCACGTTCTCGAACTCGTCCAAGATGGGCCGCCGCACTTGGGATGTCCAGCGCGACCATGTTGAGCTTTTGGCCGGCGTATCGCGCCTGCTCGCACAGGGCGGACATGCCATCTTTAGCTGCAACCTGCGCGGCTTCCGCCCCGAGACACGCAAGCTCGCGCGCGCGGGCGTGGTGTTGGAGGACATTACGGCGCAGACCATCCCCGAGGATTTCGCACGCAACCAGAAGGTGCACCACTGCTATATCGTGCGCCGCCTGCCCATTGAGGACGCCATGGCCGAGGTCGGCTTTAGCGCCGAGGAGATTGCCGAGCGTGTCGAGGAGCTGCGCAACCCCGAGGCCCGCAAGCCTCGCGCGGCAGTACCCGCGCACGCGCAGGCCGGAGACCGAGGGCCGCGCGGCGACGGCAAACCCTCCCCCGCCGGCAAGCCCAAAAAGAAGAAGTTCTACGCCAGCAAACCCAGGGGCAAATAAACAAAGTTGCGGTGGAATATGGACTGTTTGGCCGCCAAATAGGCCATTTCCGTCCGTATTTCACCGCAACTCATATTGGGATGGTGGTTGGCGATCTAGCCTTGGGTGACCAGGCGGTAGCCGATGCCTACGTGGGTTTGGATATAGCGGGGATGCGCGGGGTCGGACTCGATCTTCTTACGCAACGTGCCCATAAAGACACGCAGGCTCGCCAGGTCGCTCTTAGTTGCCGTACCCCAAATCTCGTGCAGGATAAACTGGTGCGTTAGTACCTTGTCGGCGTTATGTGCCAGCAGGCACAAGAGCTTGTACTCAATCGGCGTCAGATGCAGCTCCTCGCCATCCATCGTGGCAATGCCGGCATCAAAGTCGATATGCAGCTCACCGGTATCGAACGAGCCCTCGGAGGCAACACCACCCGTTTGCGCATACGAAAGGCGCCTGAGCGTCGTGCGAATGCGTGCAAGCAGTTCCTCGACCGAAAACGGCTTGGTCAGGTAGTCATCGGCGCCGGCATCGAGCGCGCGAATCTTGTCCGCGTCCTCGCTGCGCGCAGAGACCACGATGATCGGCATGCCCGACCATGCGCGCACCGACTCCACCACCTTGACGCCGTCCATATCGGGCAGGCCCAGATCGAGCAGCACGATGCTCGGTGCCTGCGATGAGGCGGCGGCGATGGCGGCATGGGCGGTCTCCACGGCCATATGACGCAAGCCGTGCGCCTCGAGCGCGGCAACAATAAGGTTGCGGACGGCGGGATCGTCCTCAACGACCAAGATGAGCGGTTTTACGGCAGAGTTCGGCACAGCGCTACTCCTTATCAAACGAAACGTCGGCGACGGGAAGCTCAATCGTAAAGACCGAGCCGTGCGGGTCCGCCGCGGCAACCTCTATGCTACCGCCATGCGCCAGCGCAATGGAGCGGCAGAGCGAAAGACCCAGGCCCACGCTGCGATGGCTGTCGGCAAGACCGTGGTTGGCGGTGTAGAACGACTCAAAGATTCGCTCGCGGTCCTCGGGCGCAATGCCCGGGCCGTCATCGGCCACCGAGCACGCCACGCGTCCATCGTCGACGCTAATCGAAATCATGATATGCGAGCCTGCGGGCGTATAGGTGATGGCGTTGTTCACCAGATTGACCACCAGCTGCACCATCAGGCGCGCATCGACGTTGACGAGCGCCGGCTCATCGCACGCCACCACCTTAAGGTCGTGCTCGCGCACGGCAGGGTTCACGTGGCGCAGCGCCTCCTCCACGATATCGTCCATGAGCTCGAGCGTGGTCGACAGGCGCATACCGCCGCCCTCGAGCTTGGTGATGGCGAGCAGGTTCTCGACGGTGGCGTTGAGCCATTGCGCATCCGAGCGAATGGACAAGAGCAGGCCGCGGCGCGTCTGGGCATCGAGCACCGCGGTGCCGGTCGAGCCCTGGTCGAGCAGCACATCGGCATTACCCGAAATACTGGTGAGCGGCGTGCGCAGGTCGTGCGAGATGGAGCGCAGCAGGTTGGCGCGCAGCTGCTCATTTTTGGCAAGCACCGCCGCCTCCTCGCGGGCCTCCATGGCGCGGGCGCGATCGAGCGCCAGCTCGCCTTCGCTCACGATGGCATCGGCAAGTGTCCGCTCCTCGTGCGTCAGCACGTCGGGCTCGGCAACGATAGCCAGCACGCCCACCACCGAGGCGGGGTCGCCCGAGCGCGCGAAGCCGTCGCCCGTGCGAACCGTCAGGTAGATGCCATAAAACGCCGAGCCGCCGAACGTAGCATCGAGCGGCGTTCCCACATAGGCGGACGCCGAGAGCCGCGGCGGCATCTGCGGCGCCAGCTCGTGCACCGGCGCGGCATCGCCCACGGCCGTGTATGTCGCACGCGGCAGCAGGTCATCGCCCTCGGCGTCGGCGCTGTACCACACGACCGGACAGCCCGAAAGACGCGCCAGCTGCGTTGCCATGGCATGGACAATCTGCTGCTGATCGGCGCACCGCTGTAGCATGCGGTTGGTCTCGAGCACCATATGCGTGCGACGGTCGCTGGCGGCAGCCTGTGCCAAGGCACGGCGCAGGGCCAACGCAATCGAGCTCGACACAAGCGAGACCACGAACATGATGATGAACATGCCGGGATAGCCGCGGTCGATAAGCGACAGCGAGTAGCGCGGGTCGACAAACAAGAAGTTGTAGAGCGCCACGGCGGCAGCCGAGCTCAGCAAGCAATACAGGCGACTCCAGGTAAAGAATGCGCACAGCTGAACGGCGAACACATAGACGATCATGATGCTCGGCGCGAGACCCGGATGGTCGAGCAGCGCACCCACAATCGTCGCCGCGACCAACAGCCCCACCGATACGCAGGCGTCATACAGAGGAGTGCGGCGCGTCAGCGTTGTGCGCCGCCACCAAAAGTTATCGGCAATATCGCCGTCCGTACGGACGTCCATCAGCGCCCCGCCCCTCTCTCGAAAACAAAAACCACCACAAAGGGACAGACACCTTTGTGGTGGTTTCCCTTGTGGTGGTTCCAAGTGTATAGCCTTTGCAACCGGCGGTCGCTAGACAAACAGCACGTGCGCGAGCAGGGCACACACGCACACCACTCCAAATACCAGCGCCACGACCGAAATCACACGATCGGCCATGTCCATGTTGGCCCGATTCGTAAAGAACCGATCTTCGGCTGCGTCGACACGCGCCTCACGCATCATTTCGACCACCGCCTCACGGCCATCGAGCGCCTTTGTATCCATGTTTACCTCCCCGGCCTCATGCTTATCCATCAAAACCAACTCCGTGTAGCCGCCGACGTCTACGGCCGCTCGTTGGGAGCCAGACGTTGCATCTTGTTCACGGCCTTGAACTTGGTGAACAGCGGCACGTACTCAAAGCTCACGTTGGAGTTCTCCAGGCCATACCAGCGCGCGGGTGTGCCGGCGGCGCGGCGGATGATGTACTTGAGCGTGATGGCCGTACGCTCGCTGGGCTCCACATCGCTTTCGGGCGCCAGAAGCTTACGGATCAGGACGAACTTGAACGTGCCGATGTTACCCGGATCCTTGTAGACCGAGTAGTCATGCGTCTGCGGCGGCAGCTCGCCGGTGGCAGCCAGGTCCTGAACAACCTGACGCAGGTAGGCATTGACGCGCTGGTTGATCTTGTAGCCCAGGTACAGATGCACGCGGAACACGTAGTCGGTGCCGAACGTCTCGACCGAATAGGCAAAGGTGTGCGGTTCGTCCATGGTCTCGACATTCACAAACCACCAGGCGCGGGCGCGCTTGGGATGCTTGTCCAAGATCGAATAGACGATATCGCGGTCGATGTAGTCGGTATGGGTGTCCTTGGTCAGGTACACGACGTTGTCGCTCATGCGCTCGTAACGGTCGTCGTCACGCAGGCGCTTGAGCTGCGGCAGGTAGCTGCGCAGCGGCAGCAGCGTAAACTGGCGCTGCTCGACCGCCGTGCCGTTGTACCAGCACACCATAATGCCCATGATGAGTGCAGCCATAAGGATGGTGAAGTAGCCGCCGTGGAAGAACTTGGTGAGCGAGCTCACGAAGAAGAAGCCTTCGAGCAAAAGGAAGAAAGCCGCGAAGATCCACGGAGCAACCTTGAGCTTGCGCTCCTCGTGCAGGTAGAAGAAGAGCAGCAGCGTGGTGCACATCATAGTCAGCGTGATGGCAAGGCCGTAGGCGGCTTCCATATGCGCCGAGTTCTGGAACAGCAGCACCACGATGACGCAGCCGACAAGCATGACGTTGTTGACCATGGGGATGTAGAGCTGGCCTTTGGTCTCGGCAGGGTAGAAGACCTGCATGTGCGGCATGAGGTCCAGACGGCTGGCCTCGGACACCAGCGAAAACGCGCCGGTGATGAGCGCCTGCGAGGCAATGATGGCCGCGACGGTGGAAAGGCCAACGGCAAACGGGCGCAGGCCCGGGGCGAGCATCTGGTAGAACGGGTTGAGGTCGGCAATGCCCATGAGCTCGGGGTTGGCAGCGTTGTTCATAAGCCAAGCACCCTGGCCCATGTAGGACAGCAGCAGGCAGCACTTAACGAACGGCCAGGTGGCATAGATGTTGCCGCGGCCGACGTGGCCCATGTCGGAGTAGAGCGCCTCGGCACCGGTGGTGGCAAGGAAGCAGCTGCCCAGAATCATGATGCCCGCGTGGTTGTTGGGGCTCAGCAAAAAGGCGATGCCGCGCACCGGGTTGAGGCACAGCAGCACGGCGGGGTGCTGGAAGACAAAGAACAGACCCGTGCCGCCCAGGAACAGGAACCACAGCGTCATGATGGGGCCAAAGGCGTGACCGATCTTGGCCGTACCGATGCGCTGTACCAAGAAGAGCACGATGATGATGGCGAGCGTAATGGCGACGACGCGGCCCTGGTCATCGCCCAGCACGGCATGGACCGCCGGGATGGTACGCAGGCCCTCGATGGCCGTGGTAACGGTAACGGCCGGCGTCAGGATGCCGTCGGCGAGCAGCGCGGCGCCACCCAGCATGGCGGGGATGATAAGCCACTTGCCACAGCGCTTGACCAGGCTGTACAGGGCAAAGATGCCGCCCTCACCATGGTTATCGGCGCGCAGCGAGATGAGCACATACTTGATGGTGGTCAGCAGCGTGACCGTCCACACGACAAGAGAGAGCGCGCCAAGCACGAACTCCTCCGTCACGCTTCCGATGCCGCCGTTGCCGGCAACGAGCGCCTTGGTTACATACATAGGACTGGTGCCGATATCGCCGTACACCACGCCCAGCGTGACGAGCATCGCCGAGATGCTCACAGGAATCGCAGCGTGCGAGGCTGCCTCCTTGGCCTTTTGTTCCATAAGCCGGTTTCCTCCCAACTTTAATGTTCGAAGGGATTATAGGTAATCGGCCCATGTTTGAATGGCACTGTTTTCCCAGTTAAATAAACATTTATACGGCCTTTAGGCCACCGTGGCGATATGGAATGTGGCAAAGGGACTGTCCCTTTGTCACATTCGTCATTTTCCAAGCCAGTTTTTGAACCACCACTCCATGGATCGGCTCATCTCGGCCATAAAGGGACTCGTGTGCTTGCGGGTATAGATGTCCACGACGCGCTCCCCCACCTCGCGGGCATGCGGACGGAACATTGCGTCCATCTCGGCCACCTGCGCGTCCATGGTCGCGGCATCCGCGCGGCAGTAGCGCTCCTCGTGCACCAGGTTCACCACGGGATGCGCAATGGCCGGACGCTCCTTACGGGGCGTGCCGATGATGAGCATCGACAGCGGCATGGTATAGGGCGGCAGATCGAGCAGCTCGGCAACTTCCTCGGCATTCTCGACGATATCACCTATGTAGCAGCTCCCCAAGCCCAGGGCCTCGGCGGCAACCACGGCGTTTTGCGCGGCGATCACGGCATCCTGCGCCGCGATGGCAAAGTCGCCCAGACCCGGCGCACGACGGGGCGCCTTGCCCGTGCGCTCGACAAACTCGGGCTCAAAGCAGCCCACGTGCTCAAACAGATCGATCCACTTGGCATAATCGACCACAAATATTAGTGCCCAGGGCGCCTTGGCAATCATGGGCTGGTGGTCGCACAGGTCGGCCAGACGATCCAGCGTAGCCTGCTCGCGAATGCTCACGATGGAATACATCATCATGGCGCCCGCCGACGGCGCGCGACTCGCCGCATGCAGAATCACCGCCCGCTGCTCGTCGGTCACCGCCACGGGACGGTCGTCGTCATCACGCGCGAAGGCACGCGTGGAGGAACGGTGCTCCAACGTGTCCAGCACCGCATTGCCCGTCGTCTCGACCGGATAGCCGCCCGCGTCCACAACCTTGGTGCAAACCTGCTCGTTCATCGCCTCATCCTCGCTAATTCTTTAAGAAGCCTTTACGTTTCCGTGTAATTCCCGTCCATTATCGCGCAGGTCGCCACTACATTACGCCACACCGCCACACGTGCGCGTTATTATGGCTGGTTGTTGTGCGCAACCCTCAAATGCTGCGCATATCTTGGTAACAATCGGGTAAACCCCCGCTTTCGTACGTTTTAGTTTGTGAGGAGTCTCAGCATGTTCGCTGCCGCCATCTCGCTCGTCGGTCTTGCGGCGACCGTCTACCTTGTCTTGCGCGAGGCCAAGGCCATTCGCGCTCAGTCGGGCACCGTTGCCAAAAGCGCTCTTGGGTGGAGCGTCGCCTTCGGCCTGTTCCAGGTCTTTTTGACCATTTGGGGCGCTATTGGCCTCGTCGCCCAAAACGAGCCGCTCGCCTTTGTGATGCTCATCCTGACCAACGCCATCCTCACCGGCTGCGCTTGGGCCAGCATCGCACGCGACCGCATCGCCCCGCGCGTCTTTGCGTTCGCCAAGCCCGACGCCCCCGCCCCCACCGGCAAGCTCGCCCGCCTGCGCGGCGCCTTTGTGGGCAAACCGCTCGTCGCCGCCGTGCTGTGCCTGCTGCTCGCCGGCGTCTTTGCGCTGCTAGGCATGGAGGTATCGTCCAACCACGACTTTACCTGGGTCTACCCCCTGTGCATCCTGCTCGAGTGGGCCATCATCACCACGCTCATGACCGGCCTGTTCTTCCTGTTCCAGCGCCACGGCGCAGCTCCCGCGGTCCTGGCCTTTGCCCTCTTTGTCCTGGGCATTGCCGAGTTCTTCGTCATCACGTTTAAATCCATGCCCATCCAGCCGGGCGACCTTTCGGCCATCTCCACCGCCGCCGCGGTCGCCGGCACCGGCTACACCTTCTCCATCTCGCTGTTCTGCGTGCTGTCCATGGGCTTTACCGCCATCGCCATGCTGCTGTGCGAGTACGCCGGACTGGTGGCACCGCACCGTCAGAAGGGTGCCGCCAACGCCAAGCGCATGCTGCTCACCAACCTGCTCGTGGCGGTGCTGTGCCTGGGCGGCGTGACCGCACACGTCACGCTCATCGACTACTACAACACCCTCGGCATCACCGTCTACACCTGGCGCCCGCTCGAGAGCTACTGGCGCGAGGGCTACCTGCCTGCCTTTATTAGTGCGGCGCAGTCCATCAAGCCGCCCAAACCCGCCGACTACTCCGTTGACGATGCCAAGGCCACGCTCAAAAAGTACGCCAAGGCCTACGACAAGTCCGACGCAGCCAAGAGTGACGAGCGCACCGCCGCAAAGGAGCAGTTCGACAGCGAGAAGCCCACGGTCATCGCCATCATGAACGAGACCTTCTCGGACCTGTCCATCTATCAGGAGATGCGCGCCGGCTACGAGGGTCCGCAGTACTTTAAGAGCCTGTCCAACTGCCTCAGCCGCGGCAAGCTCTACGTGAGTGCCTACGGCGGCGGTACCGCCAATACCGAGTTTGAGTTTATGACCGGCAACTCCATGGCCAACCTGGGCTCGGGCGTGTACCCCTACACCATCTACAACATGGAAACGACTGGGAACCTGGCAGAGCAGTTCAAGTCGCTCGGATATTCCACCACGGCCATGCACCCCAACCACGCAACCAACTGGAACCGCGAGAACGTCTACAAGGACTTTGGCTTTGACCAGTTCCTGTCCATCAACGACTTCCAGGGAGCCGACACTCTGCGTGGCATGGTGACCGATCAGGCGACCTACGACAAGATTCTTGAGCTGCTCGACCAGAACGCCGATCCGCAGTTTATCTTCGACGTGACCATGCAGAACCACTCGGGCTACGATACGGGCCTGCTGCCGTCCGACAAACAGATGCACCTGAACATCGACACGACCGACCTGGACGCCAAGACCGTTGAGGACGGCACGCTCTCCGATGTCGACGAGTACGTCTCGTGCATTGAGCAGTCCGACCAGGCGCTGCGTTACTTCCTCAACGCCCTGAGCAAGCTCGACCGTAAGGTGGTCGTGGTGTTCTGGGGTGACCACCAGCCGTTCTTCCCGTCCAAGTTCAACGATAAGTGGTTTACCGGCGAGGACGACGCTACGCATCAGGAGCGCCTGTGGCAGACCGACTACATCATCTGGGCCAACTACGACGTTGCCGGCTGCGACCAGACGAGCGAGGTCGACGACCTGTCCACCAACTACCTGTCCACGCAGCTTATGCAGCTGATCGGCGCACCTCTCTCCGATTACCAGAAAGCGCACATGACGCTGCGCGAGTCGCTGCCCGCCATCAACTCGGTGGGCTACGAGGACGCCAGCCTGCGCTGGGCGCTCTCCTCCAACGTCACCGGTGACGACGCCGCCGCCGCTGCCGCCACCAAGGCGCGCGAGGATTACGCCAAGATGCAGTACTACGAGATGTTCCGCGACGGCAAGAACGTCTACACCGAGCACTTCCAGACCGAGGCCAACGAGACCGACCCCAACCTGGCACCGGGTACGACCAAGATCAAGTAACGGGTTCGGGGGCCCGAATCGGCGGCAGGCGGAGGCATGGGAAAGGTCTGCTGCTCAAACAGTCCTGCGCAAGACGGGGGCCACATTAAGTGGCCCCCTTTGCGTGCGG
>URGG01000075.1 GCA_900547345.1 uncultured Collinsella sp.
AGACGGAAAGCACATTAAGTGCTTTCCTTTGCGTGCGGAACTCGCGATAAACTTAGCCCGTGCCGGGCCCGCTGAGACCAGACCTGCCAAAATGGGACAGGTTTATTTTGGTTGGTTTTATCTGAGGATATGCCGGGTGTGCAGCTATCGACAATTCAGAAAAAAGGAAAGCTGAATTGACCATCTGACAAAATCGAAACCCGCACCAACCAGCCCTTTTGCTATTCCCGGCGGGGGCCGCGGGTAAAGTTTATCGCGAGTTCCGCACGAACAGGAGGCCACTTAATGTGGCCTCCGTCGTGAGCAGGACTGTAGAGCAGGAAACTTCATATGCGTCCCTCCCGGGCGCAAGCAAAAGGGCGACCCCTGTCCGGAGTCGCCCTTGTTGAGCTGCTTATGCGTAGCCGTTACTCGGCGTCGTGGTGACGGCGGGGTTTGCGGCCTCCGTTGTCGCCGGGACGGCGCGGACGGTCGCTGCGCTCGGAGCGCTCGCGACGCGGACGCTCACGGCGCTGGAAGTGCTCGCCATCGCCCTCGGAGGAACCCTCAGAGCGAGCCGGGGCCTCGGGCTTGTCGAGACGATCAAGCGAGATCTTGCCGCGATCGTCGACCTCGATGACGACGACCTTGACCTCGTCGCCCACGTTGAGAACGTCCTCGACCTTCTCCACGCGGCCCTTGGCGACGCGGGAGATGTGCAGCAGGCCGTCCTTGCCAGGCAGCAGGTTGACGAAGGCGCCGAAGGGCTGGATGGAGACCACGCGACCGGTGTACTCCTCGCCCGGCTCGGGAACCTTGATGATGAGCTTGATGCGCTCGACGGCCTGGTCGACGGACTCGCCGGTGCCGCCGACAAAGACGGTGCCGTCCTCCTGGATGTCGACCGAAGCGCCGGTCTCGTCCTGGATACCGCGGATGACCTTGCCGCCGGAGCCAATGACGTCGCGAATCTTATCGGTAGGAACCTGGATGGAGACGATGCGCGGAGCGGTGCTGCGTGTGGTGTGGCGCGGCTCGGGAATCACATCGAGCATCTTCTGCAGGATGAAGGCGCGACCCTCCTTGGCCTGCTGCAGGGCGCGGGCCAGGATGTCGAAGGTTAGGCCGGTGGCCTTGTTATCCATCTGCAGGGCGGTGATGCCCTCGGTGGTGCCGGTGACCTTAAAGTCCATGTCGCCCAAGAAGTCCTCGAGACCCTGGATATCGGACAGGACCACGGTCTTTCCCTCCTCCTGGATCAGACCCATGGCGATACCGGAGACCGGGCGCTTAATGGGCACGCCGCCGTCCATAAGGGCGAGCGTGGAGCCGCAGGTCGAAGCCATCGAAGAGGAGCCGTTGGACTCCATGACCTCGGAGACGACGCGGATGGCGTAGGGGAACTCGTTCTCGTCGGGGAGCACCGGGAGCAGAGCGCGCTCGGCAAGGTTGCCGTGACCGATCTCGCGACGCTTGGGGCTGCCCATGCGGCCGGTCTCGCCGGTGCAGAACGGCGGGAAGTTATAGTGGTGCATATAGCGCTTGCCCTCGGTGGGCTCGATGGTATCCAGACGCTGGCCCTCGTTGAGCATGCCGAGCGACAGGACGGAGAGCACCTGGGTCTGGCCACGCTGGAACAGACCGGAGCCGTGAACGAGCGGCAGGTAGTTATCCTTCACCATGATGGGACGGATCTCGTCTGCAGCACGGCCATCGACGCGCTCGCCAGTCTCGACGACCATGGTGCGCATGGCCTTCTTCTCGAGCTTCTTGAGCGCCACGGGGATCTCGCGCTCCCAAGCGGCCTGCTCCTCCTCGGTAAACTCGGCGCGGATGGACTCCTTCAGAGCCTCGACCTTACCGATACGAGAGAGCTTGTCGGCGTCGCGAAGGGCAGCTGCCATCTCGTCGTAGTGGGCAAAGATGCGCTCCTGGACCTCCTCGACGGGCTGGTCGAGCGGGTACTCCTTCTTGACGATGGGGCCGTTGACCTGCTCCCACTCGGCGACGAACTCGTCCTGGGCCTGGCAGAAGGCAGCAAGGGCCTCCTGGCCAAACTTCATGGCGGCGAGCATGTCGTCCTCGGAGATCTCCTCGGCGCCGGCCTCGACCATCGAGATGAAGTCGGCAGAGCCGCCCAGCTCCAGGTCCAGATCGGAGTTCTCGCGCTCCTCGTAGGTGGGGTTGACGATAAACTCGCCAGTCTCCACGTTACGGCCGATGCGCACGCAGGCAAGCGGGCCCTCGAAGGGCACGCCACCGAGCGTCATGGCCAGGGAAGCACCCATGACGTTGATGACGTCGAAGGGGTTGACCTGGTCGGCGACGAGCGAGGTGGCGACGATGTGCACCTCGTTGCGGAAGCCGTCCGGGAAACTCGGGCGGATCGGACGGTCGATCATGCGCGCGGTGAGCGTGGCCTTCTCGCTGGGACGTCCCTCACGCTTGAGGTAACCACCCGGGATGCGGCCAGCGGCGTACATCTTCTCGTTGAAGTCGACGGTCAGCGGGAAGAAGTCGTAGTTCTTGCGCTCCTTGGAGACGACCACGGTGTCGAGCATCGTGGTGTCGCCCTGCTTGACCAGGCAGGCGCCGGTGGCCTGCTTGGCAAGCTCGCCCGACTCAAAGGTGTAGGTCTTGCCGTACAGCTCAAAGGTCTTGGATACGAGTGTCATTGTTCTCCTTTACCCCACAGGCCCCTTGCCTGCGGGCTTCTCATGTGACGCGGGCCCCCTGCCCCCGCCACGCTTCAGAGCGTGATTGTTCGCGCCCTTACACAAAAAGAGCGCCCCGCTGCGCAGGACGCTCTTAGCATGTACAAATCCTTACTGGATGTTGTCGCGGATGCCCAGAGCCTTGATGAGCTCACGGTACTCGACGATGTCGTTCTTCTTAATGTAGGAGAGAAGACGACGACGACGGCCGACGAGCATGAGCAGGCCACGACGGGTGTGGAAGTCCTTCTGGTGGGACTTCATGTGCTCGGTCAGCTCCTTGATGCGCTCGGACAGGATGGCGACCTGAACCTTGGGGTTGCCGGTGTCGACCGGGGTGTTACCGAACTGGGCAGTCAGCTCCGCCTTGCGCTCTTTGGAAACAGTCATTGTTTCACCTTTCGTTTCTTGTCGCCCTCGGGCGACGCTATTCGCCTCGGACTGGGAAGCCGCCGGTGGAGCGAGCATCCAAGATCGAGGTACCAACAGGTCGGTATGTTACCACAAGCAGCCCACGCCTGCGCATCATCACCGACCCAACATGAATTCCATCGCACGGAGGCGCTGATCGGTATGAGTTGCCGCCCAGACATGCGAAAGCCCCAACAAAAAAGCGGCAGTATGGGGATCAACCCTCTCGGCCATGAGCGCATCGAAGGTCATGGACATGAGGGCGCGCAGCCACGCGACCTCACCGGTCGACACCAGCTCGGCACCCGGAACGCTCGACGCACACGACCCGCACATGAGACCGCCCGCCTGGGGCGAAAAATACGACAGCATGGGGTCTCCGCACAGCACGCAGGCCGAAAAATCGGGTCGGTAGCCAACGTGCGACAGCAGCTTAAACACATATGCCGCCACAAGTAGATCCATGTGCGCCGTGTCGAGCCCGCTGCCCACCAGGGCAAGCGCTCGCTGCGTGATGGCAAAGGTAAACGGGTCCTCGGCGTCCTCAAACGAGCACACGCGCGCGACCTCGGCGATTGCGCTTGCGGCGCAAGTCGTCTCGTAATCGGGCGCTGCGCCGAGCGGCGCCTCCATAAGCTCGGCCTGCGAAACCACGTCAAGCGACCGTCCATGCGCGAGCAGCATATCGACGGTACAGAACAGCTCGCAGCGCGCAGCCAGGCGCCCACCGGGTTTGCGGGCGCCCTTTGCCACGGCGCGAACCTGCCGACCCCGTTCGTCAAGCATCGTCAGGATCAGGTCCGTCTCTTTGAGCTTCGTCTTGTCGAGGACGAGCGCCTTCGTGCGATATGTCCGGGAGCCTGCCATGCGCGCCGCGCGTCCTTAGTCCTCGGCGTTGTAGCCAAAGCGGCGAATCTGGGCCTCGTCGTCACGCCAGCCGGCCTTGACCTTCACGTCCAGCTCCAAAAAGACCTGCGTGCCAAAGATGCGCTCAAGATCGCGGCGAGCGTCGATACCGATATGTTTGATCATCTCGCCGCCCTTGCCGATGATGATGCCCTTTTGGCCCTCGCGCTCGACGTAAATGGTAGCGTGCACGCGCAGCACCTTCTTGGTCTGCTCGAGCGCATCGCAGATCACGCCAACGGAGTGCGGGATCTCATCACGGGTGCGGCGCAAGACCTTCTCGCGCACAAACTCGGCAACGAGCGTCTCATCGGAAGCGTCGGTACCCATGTCCTCGGGGAACCAACGCGGACCCTCGGGCAAAAAGTGCGCAACGGTCTCGATAAAGGCATCGACGTTGAAGTTCTTGACCGACGACGTCACGATCTCGTCGTCATATTCCATAAGCTCGTGGGCGGCCTTAAGCTGCTCCATGACCTGTGCGGGGTCGGCCTCATCGGCCTTGGTGAGCACCAGGACCTTCTTGGAACGGGCATTCTTGACGCGCTCGGCAACCCAGGCGTCTCCCCTGCCGATCGGCTTGGTGGCATCAATCAAAAACGCGACGACATCGACATCGTTCAGCTCGAACAGCGCGCTCTTGTTGAGCTCGGACCCCAGGCCGTCCTTGGGCTTGTGAATACCCGGGGTATCGACAAAGACCAGCTGGTAGCCGGGGCGATTGACGACGGCGCGCATGCGACGGCGGGTGGGCTGGGCCACCGGCGAGGTGATGGCAACCTTTTTGCCATAGCAGGCGTTGAGCAGCGTGGACTTACCGGCGTTGGGACGGCCGACCAGGGCCACGAAGCCGCTGCGAAAACCGGGTTCCACGTCGCCAAAACCCGCGAGGCTCTCATCCTCGTCGCACAGGGCGTCGAGCTCCTCGTCGCTCATGCCCTCAAACGGATCGAATTCCTCGACATCCTCGCAATCCTCGGTCGCTTCGGCATCCACCGCATCCAGGGACTCGTCGTCCAGAGTTTCATCGAAAGGCTGCATATTGTCGGACATGAAAATCCCTTTCTAAATAAAGTCGAGCGCGTGGGCAAATACCAGCAATCCCACAATCGCGGCGGTGATGGAAAGTACGTATACGGAGGCGGCGGCGATATCCTTCGCACGCTTTGCCAGCGGATGGAGCTCCTGGGTCGCCAGGTCGACGATCGCCTCCATGGCGGTGTTGCACAGCTCGCCGTGAATCACCAAGCCACAGCAGATGATAACCGTGGCCCACTCGGCAATGTCGAGCCCCACGATGCAGCCGGCAATGACGGTGCACACGCCCGCCACGAGCATGACCTTAATGTTGCGCTCGGTCTTAACGGCGGTGACGAAGCCCTCCATGGCGTAGGAGAACGACTTTAAGAAGGACGGATGGTCCTTGTTCGATCCGGGAATCATAGACGGCTCCTAGTCGTGGGCGTGGTTGGTGATGGGGCCGACGTGGACCAGCTTGGGGTCCTCGCCGCGCTCGAGCGCCAGATCGCGCAAGATGGCGTCCTCGCGGGCCTCCATGACCTCGGCCTCGTCGTCCTCGATATGGTCATACCCCAGCAGGTGCAGCATGCCATGCACGAGCATCAGGCGGCACTCGTCGGTAGGGCTATTACCAAAGCCGGGGGCCTGGCGGGCAATGACCTCCGGGGCCAGGATAATATCGCCGAGCTCGAGCGTCTCGTCGGCGGGAATATCCTCGTCAAAGGCCGAGTCGCACTCAAACGAGAGGACATCGGTGGTACGGTCGATACCGCGCCACTCGTGGTTGAGCTCGTGCATCTCGTCCTCATCGACATACGAAAGGGAAATCTCAACTTCACGCTCAACGCCCTCGGCGGCAAGCACGACCTCGCAGATGTGCTCTACCTCCTGCGCGTCGAGCAGCGTATCGAGCTCGGCATCGTTGCTGATCAATACACTCAACGGGACTCCTTTCGGTCGTGCACGCGCTTATCGCGCACATCATCATAAGCATCGTATGCCTCGACGATACGCCCCACCAAGGCATGGCGCACCACGTCGGCACGCTCGAGGTGAGAAAATGCGACATCGTCGACACGGCCTAAAATCCGCTCAACGTCGGCAAGACCGCCGCGACGACCCACCAGGTCGCGCTGACTCAGGTCGCCGGTAATCACAAACTTGGAGTTAAAACCCAGGCGCGTCAGGAACATCTTCATCTGCTCGGGCGTGGTATTTTGCGCCTCGTCGAGCACCACGAAGGCATCGCTCAGCGTGCGGCCGCGCATGTAGGCAAGCGGGGCGATCTCAATCACGCCGCGCTCCATGAGCTCATCGGTGCGCTCGCGATCCATCATGTCAAAAAGGGCGTCGTAGAGCGGACGCATGTAGGGGTCAATCTTTTCCTCGAGGGTACCGGGCAAAAAGCCCAGATTCTCCCCCGCCTCGACAACCGGACGCGTCAAGATCAGACGGCCCACCTCGTGACGCTTGAGCGCGGCAACGGCGAGCGCCATGGCCAGATAGGTCTTACCGGTACCGGCGGGACCAAGGCCAAACGTGATGGTATGCGAGCGGATGGCATCCACGTAGCGCTTTTGGCCGAGCGTCTTGGGGCGAATGGCACGACCGCGATACGAAAGCAGCACATCATCGCGAAGCGACGTAGCCTCGTGCTCACCGTCGCGCAAGACGGCCAGGCAGCGAGAAACATCGTCGGCAGACAGCGTGCGTCCGGCGGCCGCCTCGCGAAAAGTATGGTCGAAAAAACGCGCCACGAGCTCGACCTCGTCCGGGTCACCGCTCACGGCGATGCTGTCGCCACGGACGACCACATGGGCACGAACCAAACTCTCGAGTGCACGAAGGACACCGTCGCCGGCGCCCAAAACGCGCGAGGGGTCAATACCCTCGGGAACGGTAAGTCTAATCTTCGAGGCTTCCATGAACCTCCCTGCGTGCATGGACCAAGCCGGAATCATCGACTCCGATGATAGCAACATCGAGCAGGCACGGGGCTGTGAGTCCACAGGTATCGTCAAGACGGGCATGATGGAACGAACCGAGCGTCAGGTTGTCGCCATACTCAAGCACGGCACGCTCGACGGTTCCCACGCGACGGCGAGCGTCGGCAATGGCGAGTTCCTGCGCCGCGGCCCTCATGCGGCGGCTACGCTCGGCCATAACCTCGGGCGGCACCTGGTCGGGCATATCGGCAGCAAGGGTACCGGGACGCTTGCTGTAGCGGAACACGTGCATACGCGAAAAGCCCACACGGCGGCACAGTGCCAGCGACTCCTCAAACTCCTCGTCCGTCTCACCGGGAAAACCGACGATGACATCGCACGAAAGGGACACCTGAGGCAAGTTGGTGCGAATCATGCGCACCGTTTCCTCGAAGGCCTCGGCGCTATAGGGACGGCCCATGCGATGCAGTGTCCTGGTGCAGCCGGACTGCACGGGCAGGTGTAAAAACGGGGCGATGCGCTTCGGATAGCGCGCCATGACCTTAAGCAGGGACTCGGAGATATCCATGGGCTCGACCGAGGAAATGCGCACATGCGGAATGGACGTGCGCTCCATGATCGCCTCGAGCAGCTCATCGATCTCGACGTGTTCATCAGTCGCGCTCTTGCCATCGTAGGCGCCCAGGTTCACACCCGTCAGCACCACCTCGGGCACGCCGGCCTCCTGTGCCTCGCGAACTTGCTCGAGCACGGACTCGACCGGCACGGAGCGCTCGGGGCCGCGGGCCTTCCACACAATGCAATAGGTGCAACGATGGTTGCAGCCGTCCTGGATCTTCACGCCCAGACGCGAGCGACCGAGCGCGTCGACAACCTCGCCGTCGCTGCAGGCGGGAACGTCATCGGACTCAACGCCCAGCACCTCACAGACGCGTTCGGCGACATCGATCTTGGACGGCTCGGCGATCACGCGGTCCGAGAGCTCCAGCAGCTCCTCGGGATGCAGATTGACCACGCATCCGGTCACGACCACATAGGGCTCGTTTGGATAGGCCAGCGCATGGCGAACGGCCTTACGGGTCTTGGCCTCGGCCTCGCCCGTAACGGCACAGGTGTTAATGACGATCAGCTCAGCATCCTGAGGCTCCACCATCGCAAAGCCCAGGCGCATTAGATCGGCAGTGATACGGTCGGACTCAACCCGGTTGACACGGCAGCCGAGGTTGACGACAGAGATATGAGGTGCGAGCACGCGGGCTCCTTAATCGAGGATGTCGTCGAGGGCACTCTTGATACGGTCGGTCACCGACTTCTTACCGGATGCGACGTCATCGCCCATCTCGTCGGCAAAGGCGCGAAGCAGCTCGCGCTGCTTATTGGAAAGGTTCGTGGGGACGACCACACGCAGCTGCACGATCAGACGACCGCGCGAACCGCCACCGCCGATACGCGGCATGCCGTAATTGTTGACGCTCACGGTGTCGCCGTACTGGGCGCCAGCGGGGACGCACACCTTGACGACCTCGTCAGGCATAATGCCCTCGACCTCGATCTCGCATCCGAGCGCAGCCTGCGCAATCGAGATATCGCTCACGAGGTACAGGTCGTCGCCGTTGCGCTTAAAACGCTCGTGGTCGGCGACGCGCACGTTGACGATCAGGTCGCCCGACGGCTCGCCGCGAAGGCCGGCCTCGCCAAAACCGCTCACGCGCAGCTGGCGACCGGTCGAAACGCCGGCGGGAATATCGATATCGATCTTTTCGTGCGAAGGCGTGCGGCCCTGACCGTCACAGGTCTCGCAGGGATGGTCGATGACCGTGCCTTCGCCGTGGCAGTCGGGACAGGGCGAAGAGGACTGAACCTGGCCCAGGAAAGAACGCTGGACCGTCGTCACATAGCCCGTGCCGTGGCAGCGGCTGCACTGCTTTTCCTGTGCGCCCTCGGCCCTACCGGTGCCGTTGCAATCCTCGCAGGGGGCAAGGCGGTCATAGCTGATCGTCTTTTTGCAACCGAGTGCCGCCTCCTCAAGGGTCACCGAAAGGGAGATGGCCATATCGCGGCCGCGACGACGCTCACGGCGATTTCGGGCGCCACCGCCGGCACCGCCGCCAAAGAACGACGAGAAGAGGTCGTCCATGCCCATGCCACCAAAGATATCGTTGATGTCGACATAGCCAGAGCCACCGGGGCCGTCCGCGGTGCCGTAACGGTCGTAGTTAGCACGCTTCTGCTCGTCGGAAAGAACGGAATACGCCTCGTTGAGCTCTTTGAACTTGGCCTCGGCCTCGGGGTCGTCCGAAACGTCCGGGTGTACGGTACGGGCCTTCTTTAGAAACGCGCGCTTAATCGTCCGCGCGTCGGCATCCTTGTCGACGCCAAGTACCTCGTAGTAATCCCTATTTTCCGACACGACCGAATCCTTCCGACTTTCATTATTGTCACAGTGCGTCCTATACCCAAGCTGGGCCGGCCGCAAACAGAGGGGTTGATGTTATTGCATTGCGTAGGGCGAAAGCATGGCACGTTGCGAGCAGCTCGCAAACCAAACCGACACGAGCGCAAACATAAATCCGTTGGCAAAACCGTTGGCAAACTGCATCGCGCCGCGCTTCCACCACAGCAGGCTGCGGTGCAGCACGCCGTCCGAGACCACCATGAACAGGCCCATGGCAAACGGAATAAAGCACATCACGGCAAAGGCCGAGAACACGCCCGAGATGGCCGACAGCACCAAAAACGGCGCCACGATGCCCATCAGGTAAAAACCGGTACGGGCCTTGCCCTCCAGACGCTCGGCCTCGACATGAGCGCGGCCGACCAGATCGCCACCCGAGGCACCGTTGGTGCCGGCGTGACCCATGCCGCCAATGCGGACCTCGTCGCCATCGTGCGTACCGGCAGGAAACTCAATCGTCTGCTCGGAGGTCACACGGACACGGCCGCTGCCGCCGCAATCGGGGCAGGGGGCGGCGACGAACTTACAGGGACCGCCGCAACCGGCTGCCTAT
>URGG01000076.1 GCA_900547345.1 uncultured Collinsella sp.
TACGACGCCGAACGCGAACTTGTGATGTCGCTCAGATACACAACCGTTGCCACAACAAGGTCGAGCAGGCGTACCGAAACCTCGTCGAAGGCCTCGGGCGTATGGAGGAATGTGAGTTTCTTGCCGTACGAGAAGGTGCCGCCGCGCACGTAGGCGGCGGCCATGCCGTCGATGTCCTTAACCACGTAGGACACCGAACCGCAACGAATGCGGAACTCGAGCGCCCAGCTAAACCGGTCGGCAAACAGCGGATTGTAGTACGGCACCAGCGAGGGCTCCAACACCGCCTTGGGGGCATCGGGGTCGACAGTGCCGGCGAGCTTGCGGCGCATGCCCGCCAACTCATCCATGCGCGCGTCCGAAAGATCGGAGAGCGCCTTCATGAGGCTCGGGCTCGTGGGAACTGGCGCCGGGAAGGGAAAGTTAGGGTTGACGGCCGGCACTTTGGGCGCGGTGCGCACGGGCTGTTTCGGCTGCGCCGTAAACGTGCGAACCGGTGTGCGCAGCCCCTCGACGGGCTCAATGCCGCTGGCGTCCAGGTACGCCAGCGCCGTGGCGATGGCGTGCTTGCACATACCGGGATAGCGATAGGCAGCGGGGCAATCGCAGTCGTAGTCGATCACCTCGTGCTCGTCCATGTCGAGCGCCACGTGCGTCTTGTACAGGTCGCCGCGCGATCCGCGCACCGAGCCCTCGACCGTCACGTTTTTGGAGAAGCGCGAGCCGCTGTCCTCGATCGACAGCACGGCGCCGTTGAGCATGAGCGAACGCCCCTTCATAAAGGTGCCGCTCAGCGCCGCTTCCTTACGAAGCGCCTGCACAAACGTCCCCTGTGCCATCACTTCCTCCAATCTCGCGCGGACCAGCAAGGTCGCCCTTAGATCACCGTCACTCTGCCCTGGTTACCCACAATGGCCTTGGCCTCGGCCAGCAGCGGAATCGAGCGCGCGTTGACCTTGGCAGGCACCTCGGCGCGCAGCACGCGTCCGTCCACCTGCTCGATAAAGATCTCCACGCGGTCGCCGCCCGGGTTAGTGGTGAGCACCGTGGCCAGGCGCGCCATATTGCCCTGGCTAAAGCGGCTGTTGGGCACCATGACCTCAAACACCTTAGGCTTGTTGTTCTCCTCGTTGAGCTCCAGCGGCACGATCTCCTGCGCGATGATCTGGTCGCCGCGGTCCGAGCGCTCGAGCTTGCCCTTGATGCGCACAAAGGCGTCGGACAGCTGCGCGCCTGTCTCGGGATCGACCTCGCCGTACAGGTACCCCTCGGCCTCTTTATAGGTTTTGGGGAACACGACGACGGTGGCCTCGCCTTCCATGTCCTCGAGCTGCACGATGCCCATGGGGTCGCCGTTTTTGGTCACGCGCTTGGACACGCTCGAGACCATGCCGGCCCACCACAGCGCTTTGCCCTCGGGAATCTCCTGGTTGATGGTGCCGCCCGTAGGATTCTGAACTTCGTAGCCGGTGTCGATCTGCGAGAACGAAAAGTCGCGCGCTTTGCTGAGCGCATACTCAAACGGGCGCAGCGGATGGTCCGAGACATAGATGCCCAGAACCTCCTTCTCCTGGCTCAGCTTGAGGTGGCGGTCCCATTCCTGGCCGTCCGGATCGGGCACGCTGACCTCGAAACCCGAGCCCTCAACATCACCAAACATGTCGAAGAACGAGGTCTGGCCGCTCGCGCGGTCCTTCTGGCGCTTTATCGCGGCGTCGATGATGTTCTCGGGGTTGTTCTTGTCCACAAAGTGCATCATCTGGCGGCGCGGATAGCCCGTGGAGTCGAAGGCACCTGCCTTGATCAGCGATTCGATCACACGGCGGTTGGCCTGGCTCGAGTCCACGCGCTCAACAAAGTCGTGCAGCGTCTTAAACGGACCGCCTGCCTCGCGCTCAGCGATAATCGCCTGCGCCACGCCGGTGCCCACGCCTCGAATGCCGGCCAGACCAAAGCGCACGCCCTCCTTGGTAGCCGTAAACTCGGTACCGGACTCGTTGACATCTGGCGACAGCACGGGGATGCCGTCGTGACGGCACGCCGAGACGTAGTGCACGATCTTGTCGGTCTTGCCCGTATAGGACGTCAGAACGGCCGCCATGTACTCGTGTGGATAGTGCGCCTTGAGCCATGCCGTCTGCATAACCAGGATGGCGTAGCCGGCGGAGTGCGACTTGTTGAAGGCGTAGGACGCGAACTCGAGAACATCGTCCCAAATCTTCTGGGCGACCTCGCGCGTGTAGTTGTTCTTGATGGCGCCGTTCATCCAGTGGTCGTAGGTGGTCTCGTCCGAGCCATCCTCCCAGTGGAGCACCGTCGACGTGAGCAGCTTAATCTTTTTCTTAGCCACGGGCTTACGGATACGCGAGTCCGATTCGCCCTTGGAGAAGCCGCACATCTCGACGGAGATGAGCATAACCTGCTCCTGGTAGACCATGGTGCCGTAGGTTTCACCCAGGATGTCGTCCAGACGGTCGTCGTAGGAGACGGCCGGCTCCTTGCCGTTCATACGGTTGATGTAGGACGAGACCATGCCGGCGCCCAGCGGGCCCGGGCGGTACAGGGCGATCAATGCCACGACGTGCTTGTACTCGGTAGGCTTCATGTTCTTGATCGTGGCCGTCATGCCGGCGGACTCGACCTGGAAGACGCCGGCGGTGTGACCGGAGCCCATGAGCTTAAAGATCTCGGGGTCGTCAAAGGGAATCTCTTCCTCTTTGATGTCGATGCCGAAGTTCTTTTTGATGTTTGCCTTGGCCTTGGAGATAACCGTCAGCGTGCGCAGGCCCAAGAAGTCCATCTTGAGCAGGCCCATGTCGGCAACGGTATGGCCCTCGTACTGGGTAATCTCGACGCCGCCCTTAGTATCGAGCTTGGTGGGCACGTGCTCGTTGACGGGATCGCGGCAGATCAGAACGGCACACGCATGCACGCCCTCGCCACGGGTGAGGCCCTCAATCGAGAGCGCCGTGTCGATGATGCGGCGGGCGTCGTCGTCCTTTTTATAGGCCTCGGCAAAATCGGGGTTAAACAGATCTTCTTTGCCGGGTTGTTTGTCGAGCACCTGCTTGAGCTTGACCTTGGGGTCGCTCGAGACCATCTTGGACAGGCGCTGGCCCATGTAGACCGGATAGTCCAGAACGCGTGCGGCGTCGTTGATGGCCTGCTTGGCCTTAATGGTCGAGTAGGTGATGACGTGGGTGACCTTCTCGGGGCCGTAGAGCTGGCGAACGTGCTCCACGACCTCGAGGCGCCGCTCATCGTCGAAGTCCATATCGATATCGGGCATCTCGGTACGCTGCGGGGACAGGAACCTCTCGAACATCAGGCCGTTCTCGAGCGGGTCGAACGCGGTGATGTTCATGGCGTAGGCGACGATAGCGCCGGCGGCAGAACCACGGCCGGGGCCGACGCCGATGCCGTTGTCCTTGGCCCATTGCACGTACTCGGCAACGATCAAAAAGTAGGCGGCAAAGCCCTTGTCGCAGATGACCTTGTATTCGTACTCAAAGCGCTCTTTGATGTTGACGCCACCGATCTCGCGCGTGGCCCAGTCGTCACCGTAGTGCTGGCGCAGGCCCTTCTCGCACTCGCGGCGGAACTGGCTCTCGTGCGTCTCGCCGGGATCGAGCAGCGGGAAGCGCGGCAGGATGATGGAGTCCCAGTCGAGCTCGACGTAGCACTTGTCGGCGATCTCGAGCGTGTTGTCGCAGGCCTCGGGGCAATACGGGAACATCGCCCGCATCTCCTCCTCGGTCTTCATGTAAAACTCCGAGCCGGTCATGCGCATGCGGTTGGGGTCGTCGACCTTGGCGTTCATGCCGATGCACATGATGACGTCCTGAACGGGCGCGTCCTCGCGGCGCAGGTAGTGGAAGTCGTTGGTGGCGATGACCTTGACGCCCACCTGTTTGGCAATGTCGATGAGCGTGCGGTCCATCTGCTCGTCGGTCAGGCCGTTATCGGTGGTAATGCCGTGTTCCTGAATCTCGATGTAAAAGTCGCCGGGGTCGAAGGTATCGCGGAAGGTCTCGGCCCACTTGATGGCGCCCTCCATGTCACCGCGGTCGATGTATTTGGGGATGATGCCCGCGATGCAGGCGCTCGTGCAGATCATGCCCTTGGCATGGCGGCGCAGGTTGTCGAGCGTCACACGCGGCTTGTAGTAAAAGCCCTGCACGGCGGCCTCGGAGACCGTCTGCATCAGGTTGACGTAGCCCTCCTGGTCCTTGGCCAGAAGGATCATGTGGTAGAGCTCGGGCTTGTGGTCGCGGGCGAGCGTCTCGTCCGGCGTAAAGTAAACCTCGCAGCCAAAGATGGGCTTGATGACCAGGGGCGGCTTGAGCTCGTCGATGTTGCCCTTCTCGTCCCACATGGCCATGTCTTTGACGTACTGGGCATGCTCGCGCGGGTTTTCCTCGGGATCGGGCTCCACCAGCTCGTCACGACGATCCTTTTCCAAGAAGGCCTTGTCGTGGCTCCACGTCTTGTACTCGGGCGTGTTGTGATTGACGGCGTCGCAGGCCAGCGCCAGGTCGGGTACGCCGTACATGTAACCGTGGTCGGTAATGGCGACGGCGGGCATGCCAAGCTCAACGGCACGGTTGACCATATCCTGGATACGGGTTGCGCCGTCGAGCATGGAGAAAACAGTGTGGTTGTGCAGATGGACGAATGCCATGTGATGAGCTCCGATGCGGGTTCGTGTTCTGACTGAACGATTTTACCCCACGGCACGGACAGCACCCGAACCTAGCCAAACCAACACGGGTAGCTAATTTGGTACCTTCAAAAAGGGGAATGAGGGCATCCAGATACATCGAGTATTACTGGAACCCCGGCGATGCGCGAAATGATTTGTGACGAATAGTCATGTCCATCAAGAAGGCTCGACGCTTCGGATAGCTCGTCAATCGATATATCAATTCTTGGAGACCTGCATTCCTACCATTTTCAATGAAACAACGGCGGTAATTGCTATCGCGATTGCACCAATAATACCGAGCGCCATCTGAATGGGATATAACCCCAACACATGTCCAAATATGGAGAAAAACATTGCGGAAAAGAGAGCCCTTACCAGAGACGCGACGGAAAGGATCGTCGCGCGGAGATCGTCCGCTATCGCGTCTTGGATTAAGTTTTCCGAAGTGATGTACACCACTTCTGGGAGAAAACAAAGCACCATGCTAAGGCCAAACAAACACAGCGGATTTGAAGCGAACCACGGAAGAATCATGAAAAGGCCAGCCTCGATTAGCATCGAGCCGAGCATGGTATTTCTTTTCCCGAAACGCGACGAGAAGAAATCTGCTGCAATGTAGGCCGTCGCATTTACTGCATAGGATGCACCGAAAAAGATTCCTATTATGGAGACGGGAGCATCAAATGCGTCGAATACCAACTGATTCAAGTTGTAATAACTCCCATAGAATCCATCGAGCATGCTTGTGCCGATTAGAAGAAGCAATACCGCAAAAGCGGATTCTCCAACACGCCAGGTTTCGCGTCTGAACATCTTGGCTGTGTCAAACCTTCCCTTTTCAGAGCTTTCAGAACGGGTCGCTTCCGTCCTCTCAATGGGATACAGAAGGAAAAGCTGCAGGAGATAGAAAATGGAGACACATACGTAGAGGGCGCTCCAAGACACTTGGGCAATGAAAGATCCGAGCACAATTGCCATTCCCGTAGCGATTGATTGCGCGGCAAGCAACCGAGCATTGATGGTGAGGAAGCGCTCTCCTTGACCGGCATTCCGGGCAATTTCATATAAAAGCGCTTGTTCGGATCCCGATTGAAGGGAGTAGGCGAGTGCCTCAACAAGGGAAAGCACGACAAGAAAGGGACCTGAGAGCAACAGCATGCCAGCCGTATGGAAGAAAAGCAGCAGCACGCCCACTTGAATCGAAAACTTCTTTCCAAGGAAATCGCCTATCAACCCTGTTGGCAGCTCGAGGACGACCGTTGCAATGTTAAACAGGGCTTGATAAAGCGCGATTTCCGTGACAGACATTCCTTTCTCCGCAAGGAAAAGTAGAAACACTCCCCGATTTAAAACAAATCCCGCGAGAACGAAAAAGGCGGAATAGATGTGCAGCTGCGTAGTGGCATTCTTATTCATTTGGTACTTCCATCAACTAATTTTGTCGGGCCGCTCGCTACTGGCTCGAAGCCTGAAGTGTTCACAGCTGATGTGAAGAGTGGTAAAGCTTTTGCACAGGGTATCAATGGAATACATCCGAAGCGTTTTCGACAGTATCATCGGCGAAGGCGGGATTAGCCTTTACGCGGCGCTCACCCTCGATGTATTTGACGATTTGATCAATCGTCTGGTTGGCGTGGCTCTCGAGCTTTCGCTCATAGAAGAAGAGGCCAAGCTTGCCGCGCGTGCCAGACGTGTTGCCACCCACACCCTGAAAATCCTCGGTATAGGTGAGCTCGCAGGCACTATCGCCAGCAGGTGCAGCCTCATAGCGCATGGTATTGATGCCCGCCGCATACTGAAAACGGACCTCATAGAGGCACGGGTAGTCAAAGTGCTTGATCTTAACCTTGATCGCCGTGCCCTTGGCCTTGCCTTTTGCGGACTGGGCGCGCTTCTCGTACTTATAGCCGTTGAGCTTGTTGCGGCTGGGACGCTTGCCCGTGGCGTTCTCGATATCCTGCATGATGAACCCCGCCAGAGCGTCAAAAAGCTCCTCCGGCGTCACCTTAAGCATTTTGGTGAGCTGCATGATGGCTCCTTATTCGTTTGAACCGTTCGAGTCATTGTACCGCCCCAGGCTCTCCCATGCGTTGCGGTGAAATACGGACTGTTTGGCGGCTTTTTTGGCCAAAACAGTCCGTATTCCACCGCAAGTTATCTGAGGGCTAGAGATTGTAGGTGACCACCTGAGGTTCGGCGGGTTCGACGAAGATGGTTGGATTCGCCTGCTCCACGCGGACGAACTTGACGGTCACGGCCTCAAAGCCCGCCTTGTGCAGAACATCAGCGTAGACGCGCGCCTGCAGGGCGTGCTTCTCGAGCAGCTGGTCCGGCGTCTCATCCGGCGTGCCGCCCGTCTTGTAATCGATGACCAGTGCGCGCGACGGATCGGCCGGGTCGGTGGCCAGTGCATCAATGGCGCCCTCGGCATAGGCACCGTAGCGGGCGATGTCCTCGTCCTCGCAGCCCAGCGAAAAGAACGGCACCTCGGCGCGAACGCACGGCCACGCGAGCAGGTCGGTACGAACAGCCGACTTGAGCCAGCGGTCCAGGGCAACGTCGAAGCGTTCGCGCTGCTCCGGCGTCAAGCGCCACAGGCGCGCCAGTGCATCGGCACGCGCGGCGGGCAGTGCATCGGCACCCATCTCGATGAGCCACTGGCAGGCAGCGTGGAAGGCCGAGCCCAAGGCCATGGGATTGCCGGCGGGCTCGACAGCGGCCACGTCTGCATCCGTCATCTCGGAACCATCCGACTCCGCATCATCGCCGGCCTCGTCCATGGGCACGTGCGCCTCGGCAGCACGGTCCTCGGACTCGGCATGGAGTGCCGCGGCAATTGACGAGTAGCTGTACGAATCGCGCACCGGATACGGGCAGATGCCCATGCGCACGCCCACCGCCTGGGGATACACGAGCTCAAACGCATCGGGCTCGGGGTCGGCAGGACCGGGAACGGCGGCGCGGGCATCTGCACCGGCACCCTCCGGCTCCGCATCGCCACGGACGAGCCTGCCCTCGGCATCCAATGAAGCGTTGGCCTCAAACGTCTGCTCGCCAAAGGTAAAGTTCGCGAGCGAAATGAGCTCGTAGTCGCCCGGCTGGGAGTTGTCGAACACCAGGCGGTCGGCATCGAGCTGCGGCATGTCCAGGCCGTCCGTCGGCAGAATACGACGCAGCACGTCATAGGTCAGATCGGTCTCGACGTCGAAGGTCGGCGCCGTCGCCTTGCCACGGCTCACGCCGGCATCCATCGCCAAGATCACCAGCTCGCGCGCACGCGTCATGGCAACATAGAGCAAGCGGGCCCGCTCCTCGAGCGAGAGCTGCAGGTCGTCGTTGCGCAGGCGAGCAAATGCCTCGGCGGGAGAACCCGTCGCGCAGACATCCTCCATGAGCTCCGGCGGCAACCATAGCGACGTGCCCTTACCCTTAAACGCATGCTCAAACTGCTTTTTAACGTCGTCGCCCTTCACAAAGGTTCCGTCGGCGAGCTTAACGCCGTCGAAGCGTGCCGGCAGCGCCACAACCTGCGCTCCGCCCTCGACACGCCCCATCTGAGCCGCACCGGACGATTTGCGCACGCCAAAGCACTCCGCAACCGCCACGACCGGATACTCCAGGCCCTTGGATGCATGCACGGTCATGATGCGTACCGCGCCGTCGCCCTCCTCGTTGAGGGCACCCGGGGCCTCCTTGCCCGCCAGGAAGCGATCGAAGGCAAGCGCAATGGAGCGCGGCGAGTTGCCGAACTCGGCCTCAGCCTCAGCCACGGCATCGAGCGCCTTGAGCACGTTGGCGGCGATGGCCTTGCCCTCGGGACCACGCTGCGCCAGACGCACGAACCAGCCGGAGGCGTTGACCACGTCACGCGCGATGGCGGCGAACGAATCGCGACCCACACGACGAAGCGCATACCGCAGTACCTCGCGGGCGCGCGTCACGAGCGGCAGGTCTTGCAGGCCCGGTACATCGGAATCGCTCATGATGCCCGCATCGATGTTGCGGCGCGAGGTCTCCCCCGTCTCGCTATCGAGCTTGGTCGCCAGCGCCAAAAACTCCTGGGCGCCCAGCGCAAACATCGGCGAGGCGAGCAGCGGCATAAGGCCCTGCGCCGTATCGGCCGGATTGGCGAGCGCGCAAACCAGGGCGCGCACCGTCTGCACCTCGGCGACTTGGGCAAAGACCGAGCCGCCCGCGATCACGCAGTCGAGCCCCTGGTCACGGAAGGCCTGGGCGTAGACGTCTGCGTTGGTCATGCGGCCCAGCAGCAGCACCATGCCGCCCTGGGGCTGGCCGGCATCGGCAAGCGCGCGGAACCGCTCGGCGATCGCACGGGCCTTGGCCTGTGTGCGCTCCTGCGTGCTGCCGCCGGCAACAAAGAGGGCCTGGCGACGCGAGGCGTCTGCCACCAGCGTGTCCTTGCGGCCGTCGCTCGCCTCAAGATCCAAAAAGCCCTGCATCAGGCCGCCGTTGTCGCCGTCGAAGACGCGTGCCACGTAACGCAGCACCTCGTCATGGCTGCGGAAGTTGCGCACGAGTTTGACGAGCTCGCCAGCAGGGGCGTCGGCCACGGCAGTCGCCTCGGGCGCGGCAGACGAGCCCACCTTGCGCTCCTGGCGACGGAACACCTCGACCTCGGCGCCACGGAAGCGATAGATGGACTGCTGTGCATCGCCCACGGTACACAGCGCACGCTCCCCCGCGCCGGTCAGGTAGCGGATCAGATCGACCTGCATCTGGTCGGTATCCTGGAACTCGTCGATCATGACCATCTTAAAGCGGCCCTCGTACGCAGCGCGAATGGCAGGGTAATCGCGCAACGCCTCGTAAGCCATGCGCAGCAGGTCGTTGTTGTCGAGGGCAGACTGGCCGGCCTTCAGCGCGCGATACTCGGCCTCCACGGAACGGGCCAGGCCCACCAGCGCATCGAGCGCGGGGCCACCGCAGGCGAGCACGATATTGATAAATGCATCGGCAGCCTCCGCCTTGAGCAGCTCCACCTGCTCCTTGGGGAACGCCTTGCTCGCGCGCGGCATGGCGCACGACATCATGAGTCGTGCCGCATCGGCCATGGTCTTGCCGCTCGCCTCGAACGCATCGATGGCGTCGAGCGCAACCTGCGCCTTCTCGGTCGCCGCCTTGCTTGCACCCAACGCCGATCGATAGGCATCGGCGAGTGCCGAGGTATCGGCCTGGCCGCGCGCCACGCACACGTCGTCCATACCGCCCGGCAGC
>URGG01000077.1 GCA_900547345.1 uncultured Collinsella sp.
ATGAACGGCCGGGGGGGCGGGTGGCGGGGGCCGCTGCCCCCGCCGATGCGGCCGCAGTCGCCGTGGTCGCCGCCGACGCCGAGGGCGATGTCGTCGTTGCGGAGGCCGTCGCCGCCGCGGGCGATAGCGAGAAGGAAGGTGAGTAGCCATGATGGAGTTCTTAAGCGTGCTGTGGTTCTTCCTCATCTTCGTGCTCATCGCGGGCTATTTCGTGCTTGACGGGTTCGATCTGGGCATCGGCGTGCTGTCGCCCTTCATCGCGAAAAACGACGAGGAGCGCGCGGTGCTGCGCCGGGCCATCGGTCCTGTGTGGGACGGCAACGAGGTGTGGCTGCTCACGGCGGGAGGTGCGCTGTTCGCCGCCTTCCCGGACGCCTATGCCACGACGTTCTCCGGGTTCTACCTGGCCGTCATGCTGGTGTTGTTCGGCCTTATCGTGCGCGCCGTGTCCTTCGAGTTCCGTGCCGGCGATCCGTCCTGGGGAAAGCTCTGGGACGCGTGCTTCTTTGTGGGCTCGCTGCTTCCGGCGCTGCTGCTCGGCGTGGCGGTGGGCAACATCTTCGCCGGCATCCCCATGGACGCCGCGGGCGATTACGCCGGCGTGCCTCTGATCGGCCTCATCACGCCTTTCACGCTGCTGACGGGGCTTTTGGGCCTGGCGATGTTTTTGGCCGCCGGCGCCTGCTGGGCCGCGCTGAAGGCGCCGCTGCCCTCTTACCTTCAGGCCCGCGCCGCACGGCTGCGCCTGCCCCTGCAAGTGATCGCGCTTGTTCTGTTCGCCGTGGTGTCCGTGTACGCCCTCGTTCTTGTCGGGCCCGAGATGGATCCGAACTTGGGCATCCTGCGGTGGCTGTTCGTGGCGCTGGTGGTGGTGGGGCTGCTGGCCTCGCTCGTCGTGGGCAAGACGTCCGGGGACGACCTGAAGGCGTTTCTGGCTCAGTCCGCGTCCATGATCGCGCTCGTGGCGCTTCTGGCCTGTTCCATGTTCCCCGTGCTCGTGAACGCCACGGCCGATTCCGTGGGGCCGGCCATCACCTTGGCCAACGCCGCATCGTCGGAGCTGTCGCTCGCCTGGATGACCATCATCCTGTGCATCGGGCTTCCGCTCGTTCTCGTGTACCACGTGGTCATCTACCGCACCTTCCGCGGCCGCGTGAACCCCGCCGATCTGGAGGAGTACTAGTCTCTTCCGCGGCATTTACCGGGGCGTTGCGGGGTGCTCGCTTGCATGGGCCGAAGTCTCCGCCATCATGTTTCTGGGGGAGGGGGCGGCCCGATGCCCGGGCCTTGTGAGTCTCGCATTGGTGGGCGGCGATGTCTCGTCAGGAGAGGTGCCGCCATGATGCTTGGGTCTCGCGGGACGCTTCGTCGTTGTTGACGTACTTTCGGGGAGGACCTGCTATGGCGGGCCCTCCCCGTTTTTCCGCCGCTCTGTCCGGGCTACTTCGCACTTGCCTGCAGCTTGCGTTTGGCCTGGCCTGGCCCCCTCAGTCTGCAGTTTGCGCCCAGGTCTCCCCGGTTTCTCCTGCCTGCAGCTTGCGCCCGGATCCTTCTGGCCTATCTGCCTGCAACCCGCGCCCGGGCCTCCCCGATCCCGCTGTTGGCTATTTTGCCTCTGGCGGTCTTGCTCCTGCCAACCTTTGCCAAATTCTCGGACGACAATTTCGAGTTGTTAGGCTTTTGTTCGGCGCTATGCCGAGGTAGATCGCCATGACGTTCATCAATGCGTCCGAGCATGGTGAATACCCCCAGGTCAGAGATGTGATGTGGAAAATGAGATACCGTAGGGGGTGGGGCTGCTGTCTGCGAAACTCTAACAACTCGAAAATCTTGCGCCATTTTAGTTCACTGATTGAAATGCTTTGAGCCCAGATGGCATGGGCTTCCGCTTGCCCTTGTGTGCTTTGATCCCGGACGGAGTGGGCCTCCGTTTGTCCTTGTCCTGAGTTTGCCTCTGTGACCAATTGCTCGACTACCGCATCTTTCGCAGACGAATTTCCCTCTGGTATATTTCGCTCGATTGTGATATAGCATACAGTAATACACTACTAAGTAAAGGAGGGGAAATGCGGTGCATCTGCTTAAGTCATGAGACTGCTTTGGAATTCTGGAGGTTGTGGTCCGCTCGCAATGGCATTGCCTTGCATCTTTTCCATTGCCGTAAGACGATGCAGACCGATGATCTGCCTTTTCGGATCTTTCCGTCATCGGCCGTTCTGGTGGATTCGTCCTCAGCAAAACGCACCGTTGTCGAAATCATTGATGGTGCGCTAGAGGATGGTGTGCCGGAAGAACTCGCTGAGCTGCTTGGCGCTTGTCGCGTTGTCTTGTCGGAGACGCATTCGTCGAAGCGCTCGGAAGAGTCTGGAATCGCTGATAGTTCGAGTGGTGCCGGAAAAGTTCTCCATGTGCTCGGACATCGCAAGCCCGGGGTGCGTACTGCGGACGGGTTGACGTATCACCACAGCTCGGCAACATATCCGAAAGGGTCTTTCCCGAAAATCACGCGGGGTGTGTACGTTTGTGTTCCGGAACTCGTTTTTGCCCAGATGGCATCGTTGCTTCCCTTTGGCGCGCTTCTGTCATTGGGTTATGAGCTATGCGGTTGCTATCCTGTCGAGGCCAGCGAGTATCTTGTGCGGCATCCGCTCTGCTCGCCGAATCGGCTGGTTGCCTTCTGCAGCCATTTGCGTGGCTTCAAAGGGTCGGCGGCAGCGAAGACGGCTGCGCGATACGTTCTGGCAAAGTCGGCTTCGCCAGCTGAGACGTCCTTGGCGATCATAGCGACTGCGCCACGTAATTACGGCGGATTCGGCATGAGGGGTGCGCGTCTTAATGAGCCGGTCAAGTTGAGGCGAGAGGCGGAGCGCATTGCCCATGACTCGTCGTTGGTATGCGATGTGCTATGGCCCGAGCGCGGTGTGGCACTTGAATACGATAGCTCGCAGTTCCATGGGAGCAGCTTGAGCCTTTCCCGTGATTCGCGTCGCAGGAGCGCGCTGGCTGCTCAGGGATTGGAGATAAGATCAATCACGGCGAGTCAGCTTGAGAATGTTTTCGAATTCCAAGAGACAATTCTGCATGCATTTCGCGCAGCTGGTTGTGATTTCAAGCGGCTCAACGGAAAGCAACTCGATCGCCATATGAGGCTTCGCAGCGAACTGCGCAAGTGCGTGTGAGGAGGTGGGGCGAAGCGGGCGGCCGAGGCGAAAGGCCGAGATGCGAGGCTGAACCAAATGCACTAACGCCATGACTTTGTTCATTTGTCATACCTGAGACAATGTCTGGTTTGGTTTGAGGCAAAAATTTTGAGTTGTTAGACGTTTGCGGAGCTGGCGCTCGCATAAATCTGAAATCTAAACGACTGTATATGCTAAAGTATTTAAAAAATATCTTAATACGTATATCAATCTCAAAACCACTACGGGGTAGAGTGATGTGAATTGGCTCTAAACTCTAACAACTCGAAAAAAAGAAGCATCTGGTTAGGAGAGATTGGCCGGTGGTCGATTTCCAGCGATTTCCGCGAAGACTGTAAGGCTGTATGAGAGTGGGCTTTCGAGGGAGATGTCGTCGGGAAAAGCAGTGGCAACGATTGAAGAAGTGACGCGAAGGGCCGGGGTGTGACGGTGCAGGAGTGCGAAGGGGCCGGGGTGCGATGGCGCTGGAGCGCGAAGGGACTGGAGTGCGAAGGGGCCGGGGTGCGATGGCGCTGGGGTGCGAAGGGACTGGAGTGCGACGGGGCTGCGCCGCGAAAGGGGCCGGGTGCGACGGTGCGGGATGGTGCGGGACGGCACTGGACGGCACAACCGGGCGCAACCGGGCGCAGAAGGGGGTCTCGCCGCCTTGCAAACCCTGTGAAATTGGGCGCGCCACCTGCGCTCTGTGGTAGAGTGGAGCAGATTTGCACCGAGGCGGCCCGCGCGGCCGCCCAACGAAGGCGACGGGAGTTGTTGAAGGGGAGGCGATCGCCGACCCCATGACCGCTCGCCGACCACAGAAAGAAGACGCAACCTATGGGATTTCTCTCCAAACTGCTCACGATGGGCGAGGGCAAGCAGCTGAAGCGCTACCAGGCCAAAGTCGATAAGATCAACGCGCTGGAACCGGAGTTCCAGGCGCTTTCCGATGAGGAGCTGGCCGCTAAGACGCAGGAGTTCCGCGAGCGCTACGCCGCCGGCGAGAGCCTGGACGATTTGCTCCCCGAGGCCTTCGCCGCCGTACGCGAGGCTTCCGTGCGCACCATCGGGCTTCGCCACTTCGACGTGCAGCTCATCGGCGGCATGGCCCTGAACGAGGGACAGATCGCCGAGATGAAGACCGGCGAGGGCAAGACGCTCGTGTCCACCCTGGCCGGCTATTTGAACGCCATTCCCGGGCACAACGTGCACATCGTGACCGTCAACGATTATCTGGCCCGGCGCGACTGCGAGTGGATGGGCCAGATCTACCGCTTCCTCGGCATGAAGACCGGCCTTATCCAGAACGGCATGCCGCCGGCGGCGAAGAAGCCCGCCTACGAGGCCGACGTCACCTACGGTACCAACTCCGAGTTCGGCTTCGACTACCTGCGCGACAACATGGTCACGCGCGGCAGCTCGCGGGTGCAGCGCGGGCACCACTTCGCCATCGTCGACGAGGTGGACTCCATCCTGATCGATGAGGCCCGCACCCCGCTCATCATCTCCGGCGCCGGCACCCAGGCCGCCGACACCTACAAGAAGTTCGCCCGGGTCATGCCCGGCCTCAAAGAGGGCGTCGACTTCGACATGGACGAGGCCAAGCGCACCATCAACGCTACGGAGAGCGGCCTTGAGAAGATCGAGGTTATGCTCGGCATCGAGAACATCTACGCCGACCCGTCCGGCCAGCTGGCGAACCACCTGCAGCAGGCGCTGAAGGCCCAGTTCCTCTTCCATCGCGATGTCGACTACGTCGTCATGGACGGCGAGGTGAAGATCGTCGACGAGTTCACCGGCCGCATCATGGAGGGGCGCCGCTACTCCGAGGGCCTGCACCAGGCGCTCGAGGCCAAAGAGCACGTGCTCGTGCGCGAGGAGAACCAGACGCTGGCCACCATCACCCTGCAGAACTACTTCCGTCTGTATGACAAGCTCTCCGGCATGACCGGCACGGCACTTACCGAGGATGCCGAGTTCCGCGAGATCTACAAGCTGCCCGTCGAGGTCATCCCCTCCAACAAGCCCGTGCAGCGCGTGGACCACGAGGACCTGGTGTACCGCACCATCCAGGCCAAGTACAATGCCGTCGCCGACGACGTTGAGCGTCGTCATGCCAAGGGCCAGCCGGTCCTGGTGGGCACCGTATCCATCGAGAGCTCCGAGAAGCTGTCCGCCGCCCTTACCAAGCGCGGTATCGCACACGAGGTCCTCAACGCCAAGCACCATGAACGCGAGGCCCACATCGTTGCCCAGGCCGGACGCTACGGCGCCGTGACCATCGCCACCAACATGGCCGGTCGTGGTACCGACATCTTGCTGGGCGGCAACCCCGACGAGCTGGTGCGCGAGCGCCTGGAGTACGAGGGCCTGACCATGGAGGACGTGACGCCCGAGCAGCTCGAGCAGTTTAACGCCGAGGCCAAGGAGACCTGCAAGGCCGAGCGCGAGCGCGTGCTTGCCGCCGGCGGCCTGACCGTTATCGGCACCGAGCGCCACGAGTCCCGTCGTATCGACAACCAGCTGCGCGGCCGCTCCGGCCGTCAGGGCGATCCGGGCGAGACCCAGTTCTACCTGTCGCTCGAGGACGACCTCATGCGCCTGTTCGGTGGCGACAAGATGGACCGCGTCTCCAAGATGATGGTCACGGCCGACATGGGCGACGACATGCCCATCCAGCACAAGATCATCTCCAAGGCCGTCGAGAGCGCCCAGCACAAGGTCGAGAGCATCAACTTCTCCATGCGTAAGAGCGTCCTTGAGTACGACGACGTCATGAACAAGCAGCGCCAGGTTATCTACGCCGAGCGCAATAAGATTCTGGACGGCAAGGACCTGACCGACCACATCACCGAGGTCATGCACGATACCGTCTACCGTTGCGTGCAGGAGTTCTGCACCAAGGACAGTCACGATGGCGAGCGCGACCTGGAGGGCCTGCGCAAGTGGGTTGTGGAGCTCACCGGCCACATTGATACGCCGAAGTTCCCCGACGAGGATTATGAGGCCCTGGCTGCCGATGTCCTGGCTTACGTAGAGAAGTGCTACAACATGAAGGCCGAGCGTCTGGGCGAGGACCTGATGCGCGAGCTCAATACCCAGGTCATGCTGCGCGTCATCGATACCCGCTGGATGAACTACCTGCAGGAGATGGACTACCTCAAGACCGGCATCGGCCTGCGCGGCTTTGGCCAGCGCGACCCGCTGGTTGAGTATAAGACCGAGGCCTACGGCGCGTTCCAGATACTCGTCGATACCATGTATGAGGATTACCTGCGCACGGTTCTGCGTATCGAGATCAAGGCTGCCCCGCGTGCCGTGGAGCACAAGGAGGAACCCGCGCTCGAGGGTGCGCGCTTCTCCGGTCCTGCCGAGGTCGATGGAGACAACGGCGACTCGGTGCTGCGCAAGCAGGCGCAGGTGCAGGCCCGCACGGCTGTCCAGGGTGGTCCGGCTGCCGTCAACAACGGTGGCAAGGTGACCACCTATCGCAAGTCCGAGAGCGACGATCCGTACGTCAACGTGGGCCGCAACGACCCGTGCCCCTGCGGTAGCGGCAAGAAGTTTAAGTACTGCCACGGCAGGAATCGTTAATGGCTGAGGCTTTAGAAGGAACGCCCGCCGAGCTGGACGCGTTTGCGGACCGGCTCGGCGAGGTCGAGTCGTATCTCCATTTGGACGAAAAGCGCACGCGCGTGACCGAGCTCGAGGCCAAAAGTGTTGCCCCTGGCTTTTGGGATGACGCCGACGCCGCCCGTGCCACCATGGAGGAGATCGCGCGTACCAAGGAAGATATCGCTGCCGTGGACACCGCGCGCGGCGAGCTTTCCGATGCCCGCGCCGCGCTGGAGCTTGCCGAGGAGATGGGGGATGACCCCGACGCCGTCGCCCTTCGCGAGGAGGCTACAGCCACGGCTGAGCGCCTGGCCCGTGCCATCGATGAGCTTGAGCTTTCGAGCTGGTTTACAGGTGAGTTCGATCACGGCGATGCCATTGTGACCATCAAGCCCGGACAGGGTGGTCTGGAGGCCCAGGACTGGACCTTCATGCTCTTTAAGATGTACATGAAGTACTGCCAGCGTCGCGGCTGGAAGGTCACCATCAACGACTGTCCCGCGGCCGAGGTCATCGGCATTGACCGTGCGACCTTTACCGTCGAGGGCAAGGACGCATTTGGCATGCTGCGCGCCGAGGCCGGCGTCCACCGCTTGGTTCGCATTAGCCCCACCGACGACAAGAAGCGCCGCCAGACCACGTTTGCCGGCGTCGAGGTCATCCCCGTGCTACCCGATGATATCGACATCGAGATCAGTCCCGACGACATTCGCGTGGACGTGTACCACGCGAGCGGCCCGGGCGGTCAGGGCGTCAACACCACCGACTCCGCCGTGCGCGTGACGCATTTCCCCAGCGGCATTGTGGTCACCTGCCAAAACGAGCGCAGCCAGATCCAGAACAAGGCCGCGTGCATGCAGATCCTCAAGGCTCGCCTGTACGAGATTGAGCTCGAGAAGCGCGCCGAGGCCCTGGATGAGATTCGTGGACCCAAGACCACGATCGGTTTTGGCAACCAGATTCGCAGCTACGTGCTCTACCCGTACCGGATGGTCAAGGACCTACGCACGGGCGTGGAGACCAGCAATGTCGAGGCCGTTCTTGACGATGGCGACCTGGACCCGTTTGTTATTGGCTACCATCGCTGGGCGACCGGCAACGCCGATGCAGAAGGCTCGGAGGTCTAAAACATCGGGTGGCTTCAAGCCGATGCCAAGCCCAACGGTTGGACGGGTTTGTATCCAGAATAAACCCTGCGCAGGGGTGGTTTTTGTCCGGCGAATCGGTAGAATCGAATACAAGAAGAAGTTCAAAGCGCATCCGTTTGGGTGCGCTTTTTTGAGGGAGGCAGCATGGCATATCGTCTGGACATCAAGCGCATTCTTTCGATGAACTTCTTTCACGACCTGCCCCAGATCATGTTGGGGTGTGCCTTGGCCGCCATCGCGACCGACCTGTTTTTGATTCCCAACGGTCTTGCCGCCGGTGGCGTTACGGGCCTTGCGACTATTATCCAGGCTGTCGGCGCGGCGCGAGGCGTGTCGCTTCCCGTCGGTATCCAGACCATCGTGATGAATGCCTTGCTGTTGTTGGTCGTTATGCGCGAGGGTGGCATGTTCTACGTGGTGCAGACCGCGACGGGCTTTGTGCTGCTGGGCTTCTTTACCGATCTGTTCGCCCCGTTTGTAGCACCTCTGGCGGATGCGGACCTGATGCTCCCTGCCATGTGGGGCGGCATTATTACGGGTATCGGTTACGGCATGGTGTTGCGCGCCGGCGCCAACACCGGCGGCTCGGACACGATTGGCCAGATCATTTCGCGTAACACCTCGCTGCCGGTGGGCTCGACCGTCATGGCGATCGATGTTGCCGTATGCGCGCTGTCGGCTCCGGTCTTTTCAATCGAAAACGCACTATATGCAGGCCTTTCGATGGTCATTAGCGGCTACGTGATCGATGCCGTGGTCGATGGTGGCAACAAACGCCGTATGGTACTCATCATCTCGGACAAGTTCCCTGATATCGCTGCCGATATCATGTATGGCCTGGGTCGTGGTTGTACCAAGTTTAAGGCGACTGGCATGTATTCGGGTGCCGAGAAGCCGGTGATTATGGTCATCGTGAGCCGTCGAGAGCTCAATACCCTCAAGACGATCGTGCGCGAGCGCGATCCTCACGCCATTGTGACGGTCGCTGACGTTACGGAAGCCTTCGGCGAGGGATTCAAGGACATTAGCGCGTAGGGTCGACCGCGTTCCATCCAAAAGACGTTCACATTGATAAACCGTTTCATCAGCGGTTCTGCCTGCTAAATTGTTCAAATAATGATAAAAACTCTGGTAAAGCCATCAGTTTCCAGCATAATGAATGACGTACGTGCATTGCGGCTGTGTTGGGATTACCTTCGGTGCCGTGCGCATTTTGTCTAATGAGGATGAAAGGAAGGCACAATGAGCGACGAAGAGCTCAAAAAGGTTGCCAACGAGGTAAGGAAGGGCATCGTCACCGGCGTGCACGCTGCCAAGTCCGGCCATCCGGGCGGTTCGCTCGGCGCTGCCGACATCATGACCTATCTGTACTTTGAGGAAATGAACGTCGACCCGGCCGATCCCCGCAAGGCCGATCGCGACCGTTTTGTGCTCTCCAAGGGCCATTGCGCTCCGGGCCTGTACGCCGTGCTCGCCGAGCGTGGGTTCTTCCCCAAGGAGGATCTCGAGACGCTGCGCCATATCGGCAGCCACCTGCAAGGTCATCCCAACATGAACGACACCCCGGGCGTCGATATGTCCACCGGCTCGCTCGGCCAGGGCATCTCCGCCGCCGTGGGCATGGCGGTTGCCGCCAAGCACTGGGGCGATACTTACCGCACGTACGCCCTGCTGGGCGATGGCGAGAGCGAGGAGGGCCAGGTCTGGGAGGCAGCCATGTTTGCCGGCAACCAGCAGCTCGATAACCTCTGCGTGATCGTCGACCACAACGGCCTGCAGATCGACGGCCCCGTCGAGGAGGTCAACGACCCCATGCCGCTCGCCGACAAGTTCCGCGCGTTCAAGTTCCACGTGGTGGAGCTCGCCGACGGCAACGACTTCGACCAGATCCGCGCCGCCTTTGCCGAGGCTCGCGCCACC
>URGG01000078.1 GCA_900547345.1 uncultured Collinsella sp.
AGGCTGCTGCCGCAGCCGCCGTCGCCGAGTAGGCGAGACGCCGGGGCCCATTGCCCTGGATTACGAAATCATTCGATGCCCCGGTTGTGGAAACGGCCGGGGCCACAGGAAAGGAGACCACGATGGCCGAGGAAGAGCCCATTAACATTCCCGCCGTTGCGATGAGCGTCATCATCAACGCCGGCGATGGCCGTGCCTGTATCGATAAGGCGATGGACGCCCTGGCAGAGTTCGATTTCGACGCGGCAGAGGCCCATCTGGCAGAGGCCGACGAGAAGATCCTCGAGGCCCATAAGTCCCAGACCGAGATGATCCAGCGTCAGGCCGGTGGCGAGGAGGTCGAGTACTCGTTGCTCTTTGTCCATGCCCAAGACACGCTCATGACCATCAGTGCCGAGTTGCACATGGCCAAGAAGATGATGCCCGTCGTGCGTGCACTCGCCGCGAAGTAGCGTCGTGGAACCCGTGCACGTTTCTAAATCCAAAACGACCCGTTACCAATTGATTCCGATCATTGAGAGATGAGGACATAGCATGATTGATCTTTCTACTTATGACTTTGGCGATGCCTTCCCGGAGGGCTTCCTCTGGGGCGGCGCCACGGCGGCCAACCAGATCGAAGGCGCCTGGAACGAGGGCGGACGCGGACCGGCCGTCTCGGACTACGTCATCCTGCTCGACCGCGAGACGTGTGCCCGCGAGGGTATTGTCGAGGGCGGCCCGCTCAACTCCGTGACGCGTCAGTCCCTTGCCGCTCGCAAGGCAAACGAGATGGCCTACGATTTTCCCAAGCGTCGTGGCATTGATTTCTACCACACCTACAAGGAGGACATTGCGCTCCTCGGCGAGATGGGCTTCGGCGTCTTCCGTATGAGCATCTCCTGGAGCCGTATTTTCCCAAACGGAGACGACGCGCTGCCCAACGAGGAGGGTCTGGCCTTCTACGATAAGGTGTTCGACGAGTGCCACAAGCACGGCATTGAGCCCATGGTTACCCTCAACCATTTCGACATGCCGCTCCACCTGGCAGAGGAGTATAACGGTTTCGCGAGCCGTCACGTTGTCGACGCTTTCGAGCATTACGCCGAGACGCTCTTCCGTCGCTACAAGGGTAAGGTCAAGTACTGGATGACCTTCAACGAGATTAACCACGTGTATGCCAACCCCTGCACCTGCTGCGGTGTTATCTGGGATGAGAACGAGGACGGCTCCAACCCCTATGCCGGGCGCTGGCCCGAGAAGTTCCAGGTCGCGCACAACCAGCTTGTCGCGTCCGCCAAAGCTGTCATCAAGCTGCGTGAGATCGACCCCGAGGCACATATCGGCAACATGCTCTGCCGTCTTGAGAACTACGCCGAGACCTCCAAGCCCGAGGACCAGCTCCAGGTGCTGTTCGAGGATCATTTCAACTGGTTCTTCACCGATATCCAGGCCAAGGGCGAGTATCCCTACTACGTCAAGCGCTTCTTCCGCGATTACGGCGTAGACATCAAGATGGAAGACGGTGACCTCGAGACCCTCAAGGCCGGTACCGTCGACTATATTTCGATCAGCTACTACATGACCTACATCATGCGCTACAAGGGCAAGGTGTCCCCGGAGCCCTCCGGCAAGTTGCTGACCGAGATTAAGAACCAGTACCTCGAGATGACCGAGTGGGGTTGGCCGATCGATCCGGTGGGCTTCCGCATCACGCTTAACCACATCTACGACCGTTATCACCTGCCGATCTTTATCGCCGAGAACGGTAACGGCATGACCGAGAACCGCGACGAGAACGGTTATTGCGATGACGATGCTCATATCGAATACATGAAGGAGCATGTCGAGCAGATGCATCAGGCAATTCTCGACGGCGTTGACGTCTTCGGTTACGCCTGGTGGGGCCCCATTGATCTCATCAGCTCCGGTACGTCCGAGATGACTAAACGCTATGGCCAGATTTCGGTCGATCAGGACGACCATGGCGACGGCACCGGCAAGCGTGGCAAGAAGAAGAGCTTCTTCTACTACAAGAAGCTCATCGCAAGTAACGGCGCCGACACCGCGAGTGACAACATCGTGGTCGAGTAGCTCGGCCCCTTCGCCGGGATGCCTGTAGGGTGGGTGTCCCGGCGGCTTTTGGAAACCTTGATCGAAAGAAGGACTCGGATGTATTCAAAGACCACGACCGTTGTAAACGCAAGCGGTATCCATGCCCGCCCTGCCTCTTTGTTTGTTCAGAAGGCATCCGGGTTTGGGAGCAAGGTGACCGTGCGCAACGTTACCAAGGACAGCGACCCCAAGGATGCTAAGTCGATTCTCATGGTTATGGGTCTGGGGATGGCGTGCGGATGCGACGTCGAGATTGCGGCCGATGGTGCTGACGAGCAAGCCGCCGTCGATGCACTGGTTGAGCTGATCGAGAGCGGTTGCGGCGAGTAACCGCAAGACTTTGATGAGAGGGGAGAGGGCGATGGCTCGAGGGTTTCGTGGGGTGACGACAATCGTTCGCCGGCAGGAGGCTCGCCGGTCCATGTTGGCGCTTGCAGGCGTGGCCTGCGCGTATGCGGGGATGCTTGTGCTTATGGAGGCGACGACAGGTGCGGTCGCGCCGCCGCTCGTGCCCGTAGTGTCATCAATCTCGCTTTTCGTTTCAATCGCCGGTATCGCATTGGTGATTGCATTTGAGGTCCGCGCGTATCGCGCGCTCACGGAGGCGTGTGACGTTGAGCCCCAAATGGGTGACAAGATGCTGCTCGGCGCCGCGCTTTGGTTTTTGGGCGGTCTGCCCCAGGCATTCGTGACGCTGCTGCGCACCGTAGCGATAACTGGCACGCTCGATATCAAACAGACGCTCATCCAGATCGGCGTGACGCTGACCCTGGCACTCCTTGCCTGGCCGCGTTATCGCGATTGCTTCTAGGTTGTTTTAGAGTGCACAATGGCAAAAGATGGCCCGCCGATTCTGCGTAATCAGCGGGCCATCTTTTTGTAGCTATGGTTATTGGGCTTACGCCGCCTCGTCGAACTGCGAGTTGTACAGGTCGGCGTAGAAGCCGCCTTGGGCGAGTAACTCGTCGTGTGTGCCCTTCTCGACGATGTCGCCGTCGCGGATCACCAAGATCACGTCGGCGTTGCGGATCGTGGACAGGCGGTGCGCGATGACAAAGCTCGTGCGGCCCTGCATTAGCGCATCCATGGCACGCTGAATAAGCTCCTCGGTACGAGTGTCAACGTTGGAGGTCGCCTCGTCCAGAATCAGCGCCGGGCGGTCGGCCAAAATGGCACGGGCGATGGTCACGAGCTGGCGCTGACCCTGCGACAGGTTAGTGCCCTCCTCGTTGATCATAAAGTCGTAGCCGCCGGCGAGCGTATGGATAAAGTGGTCGCAGCGTGCGGCACGTGCAGCGGCTTCGACCTCGGCATCGCTCGCATCGGGGCGTCCGTAGCGGATGTTTTCGCGGATGGTACCGTTAAACAGCCAGGTGTCCTGCAGCACCATGGCAAACTCGCCGCGCAGCGCCGCGCGGTCCCAGTCGCGCACGTCGACGCCCTCGACGCGCAGCGAACCGCCGTCCACATCGTAGAAGCGCTGCAGCAGCTTAATGAGCGTGGTCTTGCCGGCGCCGGTGGGGCCGACGATGGCGATGGTCTGGCCGGGCTGCGCCTCGCAGCTAAAGTCGTGGATGATGGTCTTGTCGGGCGTGTAGCCAAACTTGACATGGTCAAACTCCACGTGGCCGGGGCGCTTCTCGGGAATCTGCGCGTCGGCCTTCTGCTCCTCCTCGGGCGCGGCTAGGAACTCAAAGACGCGCTCGGTGGCGGCTGCCATCGACTGCATCGTGTTGCTCACGTTGCCCAGCTGCTGCACGGGTTGCGTAAAGTTGCGAACGTACTGGATAAAGCTCTGGATGTCGCCGGGCGTGGCATTGCCGGTCAGCGCGAGTTGCGCGCCCACCACGACGACGCCCACGTAGCCCATGTTGCCCACCAAACTCATGAGCGGCATCATCAGGCCCGACAGGAACTGCGAGCGCCAGCCACTAATAAAGAGGCGGTCGTTTTGGCGGTCGAATTCCTCGATCGAGGCCTCGGCGCGGTCGAACACCTGGATGACGTTCTGGCCGGCAAAGTCCTCCTCGATGATGCCGTTGACGGCGCCCAGAACCTGCTGCTGCTCGCGGAAGTACGGCTGCGAGAAGTGAATCATTACGGTCAAGATAATCGCAGCGGCCGGCAGCGTGAGCACGGTGACGCCGGTAAGCGGCAGGCTGATCGACAGCATCATGACGAGCACGCCGATAATCTGCGTCACCGACGTGATGAGCTGGGTCACGCTCTGGTTGAGCGACTGGCCGAGCGTATCGACGTCGTTGGTGATGCGACTGAGCACATCGCCCTTGCTGTGTCCGTTAAAGTAGCTCATCGGCACGACGGCAATCTTGGCGGCGATCTCCTTGCGCATTCGGTAGCAGATCTTTTGCGTGACGCCGGTCATGAGCCAGCCCTGGATTAGACTGCAGATAGAGCTCGCCAGATACAGGCAGAGCAAAAAGCCGAGCGTCTTGGCAATCCAGGCAAAGTCGACATCGCCGGTGCCGTTGACCTTGGCAACCAAGCCCTCGAACAGTTTGGTGGTAACCTGGCCGAGCACCTTGGGCCCCACAATGTTAAAGATGACCGAGCACACGGCAAAGGCGACGGCGGTAAACACGGCAATCTTGTGCTGGCCGATATAGCCGAGCAGCTGCCTCATGGTGCCCTTAAAGTCCTTGGCCTTTTCGCCGCGACGCATGCCGCCCATGCGGCCCATGGGACCACGCTGGCGGGTGGGCTTGGGAATCTGAGTCTTGGTCTCGTCTGCCATTAGCGCTCGCCTCCTTCCATAACGGCTGCAATCTCTTCTTGGGTAAGCCCCAGCTCCGCGGCGGAAAGCTGCGACTGTGCGATCTCCAGGTACGCCGGGCAGCTGCGCAGCAGCTCCTCGTGCGTGCCGGTGCCCACTACGTGGCCGTCGTCGAGCACGATGATCTGGTCGGCGTGCATGATGGTCGCAATGCGCTGGGCCACGACCACGAGTGCGGCGTCGGTAACGTTTTTGGCCAGCTCCTCGCGCAGGCGCGCGTCGGTCTTGTAGTCGAGGGCGCTAAACGAATCATCGAAAACCACGACCTCGGGCTTCTTGGCCAAGGCGCGGGCGATGGCCAGGCGCTGACGCTGACCGCCCGAGACATTGGAGCCGCCCTGGCTAATGGGGGAGTCGTACCCGTCCTCGCGCTCGGCGATAAAGTCCTCCGCCTGGGCGACGCGTGCTGCCTGGCGCATATCCTCGTCACTCACCATGTCGCCGGCAAACTTGAGGTTGCTCTCGACGGTGCCCGAGAACAGACGCCCCTGCTGCGGGATGTAACCAATGCGGCGGCGCAGCTCGGAAAGGGTCATGTCGCGCACATCGATGCCGTCGAGCGAAATGCTGCCGCCCGTGACGTCGTACAGGCGCGGAATCAACTGCACGAGCGTAGACTTGCCCGAACCCGTGGAGCCAATGATGCCGAGCATCTGGCCGGCATGCGTGGTGAAGTTCACGCCGCTGATGACGTCGGCGCGGGCATCGGGATACTGGAAGCTCACGTCGCGGAAGGTGAGCTTGCCGCGCGGCGCGCTGGCCGCGGGCAGTTTGGGCGAGACGGGGTCGTTGATGCTCGTGGGGCAAGTGATGACCTCTTCCACGCGCTCGGCTGCGACCTCGGCACGGGGCAGGATGACCGAAACCATGGTGAGGATCATAAACGCCATGACGATCTGCATAGTGTAGGAGATAAACGCCATCATGTTGCCGACCTGCATCACGCCGTCGGACACGCCCTGCGCGCCAAACCAGACGATAAGTACGGTGATGCAGTTCATGACGAGCATCATGAGCGGCATCATAAAGCTCATGGCGCGGTTGGTGTAGAGCTGCGTGGTCATCAGGTCGAGCGAAGCCTTGTCAAAACGCTCGAGCTCATGCTCCTCGCGGTTGAACGAGCGGATGGGCATCAGGCCGTCGAGCAGCTCGCGGGCGGTAAGGTTCACGCGGTCAACAAAGCTCTGCATCTTTTTGAACTTGGGCATGGTGAGGCCCATGAGCACGCCGACGACGGCCGAAACCGCGATGATGGCCACAGCGATGGTCCACTCCAGGCCGGTGTGGTTGGCCAGGACGCGCATGACGGCGACGATGCCCATGACGGGGGCCATCAGGCACATGCGGATAAACAGGGTTGCGGCCATCTGGATCTGCTGAATGTCGTTGGTGCAGCGGGTGATGAGCGAGGCCTGGCTAAACTTGCCCACTTCGGCCGGCGAGAAGTGCATAACCTTGTTGTAGGTCTCGCGGCGCAGGTCGCGGGCGATGGAGCAGGCGGTGCGCGAAGCCACGGCACCGGTCAGGATGGTGGCGACGAGCGACACGAGGCACAGTCCAAACATCGTGGTCGCCATGCGGCTCAGGTAGGCGTTCTGCACGTCGGCGGGGTCGATGCCCTGCGCCTTGTACTCGTCCTGTACATAGCTCACGGCGCGCTGGGTGACGATGGAGCCCGACATGGAGCCCATTTTGTCCGCCATTTGGTTGGCGCCCTCGACGAGCTTGCTTTGGTCTACCAGACCGCCCTCGACACCCAGGCGCAGGCTCTTCATAGTGATCTTACCGCCGTCGGCATCAATCTGCTTTTGCATGTTCTGCGCCGCCGCGGCCTTCTGCTGCATCTCGGCGAGCTGCTCGGGCGTCATCGCTGCCATTTGCTCGGGGGTGGGCATGGCCTGGGCAGCGTTGTCGTCTTTCTCGCTGGACGAGCCCATCATGTCGCCCATGGAGTTGGCGTCGATGCCCTGGTTGAGCGAAAGGACAACAGTCTCGGGCAGGCTCATAATGTCGGCAATCTTGCCTCCATCGGCACGCTCTTCCTCGGTGCCCTCGTACGTTCGAATGTCGTTTTTGTCAGCCTTGCTAAACACGGCCTCCACAGCCTTGGCGTCCTTGGCGCTCATAAAGAGTTCGAGGTCGTCGAGCGATTCGGCGCGGATGGTGTCGGGTACGGGCGACGCGATGCCGCCTTGCTGCACACCCACGTCGACGATGTCGCTCATATAGGTAGGCAGCGCCAGATCGGCGTTGCAGCTGATTACGATAAGTACGATAGCTGCGAACAGTGCCAGGATATGTTTTTTAAAGAGCTTGAGAATCCTCACTCGGCATCTCTCCTTTCTTGATTGCGGTCGATAATTTCGTTGGCACGTCTAAGAAGGCGCACCATCTCTTGGGTATCTGTTTCGCCAAGCTGCTCGAGGAAGGCCGCGGTGCGGTCCTCGAATTCCCGACGTTTGATTTCGATAACCTGGAATCCTTTGTCGGTCACCGTGACGTGTACGCGACGACGGTCGGTCTTTGAGTGCTCGCGCTCGACCCAGCCCTTGGCCTCGAGGGCGCGCAGGATATTGGCGATGCGGGCGCTCGAGACCCAGGCGCGATCAGCGAGTTCGCTCGGCGTGAGCGAGCCGCCGGCGCGCATGAGGGCGCGCATGACGGCCATCTCGCCACCCAGAGCCTGGTCGGCAAAGCGCGAAACGCGCTGGTGCATGCTGCCAAACTCGGTAAAGAGCTGACGCCCAAGCTCATGGAAATCGGTATCTTCCACCGAAAACCCCTAACACTAGAAACTATTTTCGGTGGAAGATGATACCCCCATACGCGGGCCTCATACAGTAGGCAATATTAAGAGCTCATTAAGACTTAAAATCATTCAATTGCTAAAGCGTTTCAAAGAACTATCATGCCCGCGGTTAGGCGAGGGGTTGTCACCACCATGACGACTGGGACTCATATAATCGCCACGTGCGATGCTCCAACTTCCCGCAAGGAGACACCTTACATAAAGGGGGATGGAGTCATGGCATTTGACTTCACGGGCAAGACCGCGATTGTCACGGGCGGCACTCAGGGCATTGGCCTCGAGATCGCCAAGGGCATCGTCGCGGGCGGCGGACATGTCGCGCTTATCGCAAGGAACGCTGCTAAGGGCGAGGCCGCTGTGGCCGAGCTTGGCGAGGGCAACAAGTTCTATCAGCTCGATGTCGCCGATGCGCCCAAGGCGCGCGAGACCGTCGAGCAGATTTTTACGGACCTGCCGCAAACCAACATCCTGATCAACTGCGCTGGCGTCATCAGCACCAAGAGGTTCGACGAGATCGATGACACCGAGTGGCGCCGCACCATCGACATCAACCTCAACGGTACCTTTACCATGATGAACGCCGTCTACCCGCACTTTAAGGCGGCCCATGCCGGCACTATCGTCAACGTGAGTTCCGTTGCGGGCAAGATCGGTGGCGGCCTGCTCGGCACCGCGGCTTACGCGAGCTCCAAAGCAGGCGTTAACGGTCTGACCAAGGCAGTCGCCAAGGAAGGCGGCAAGTTTGGCGTTCGCTGCAACGCCGTGTGCCCGTCGCTCACGTTGACCGATATGACCTCGATTCTCTCTGACGAGAACTCTCAGCGCATCATCAACGGTATTCCTCTGGGCCGCGCCGCCCAGGCCAGCGAGCCTGCGCAGATGGTGCTGTTCTTCGCTTCCGACCTCGCCAGCTTCGTGAACGGCGAGATTGGTGACTGCGACGGCGGCATCGTCCTGGACGGGTAATACCCCGCGGTGATCGTTTGGCGGCGACCCTGGCGACTCGGGGTTGTCGCCTTCTTTCTGACATAGGCGCGTGCGGCTACGATTCGCATGCATCCAAAGGAGATATATATGAGTGAATCGACTGCGGTGGAGGCGCCGGCGGCAAAGGAGCCGTTCTTTAAGATGTCCTCCATCCCGGGTGCCAATATTTTGGTGCCGCTTTTGCTGGGCTGCCTGCTCAACACGCTATTCCCCGACCTGTTCAAAACGCTCGGCAGCTTTACGCTTGGTATGACCCAGCAGGGCGCAGGCCCGCTCGTGGGCGCTTTTTTGCTCATCGTCGGTACGACGATTTCGTTTAAGAGTGCTCCTGCCGCCGCTGCACGCGGCGCCATCATCATCGCCGTCAAGCAGATCGTGGTCGTTGCCGTGTCGCTGCTCATCCTTTATGTGTTCAACGACAACCTGTTTGGCATCTCTGCCATGGTGATGCTGGCGGCTTGCACCGGCGCCAACAACGCTATGTACGCTGGTCTGATGGGCACCATGGGCAACGAGGCCGAGCGTGGCGCCGTCGCCATCACCACGCTCGTTGTCGGCCCTCCGGTCACGATGATCGTGCTCGGCGCTGCCGGTCAGGCTCCGATCGGCTGGTCGCTCGTGGGTGCCATTCTGCCGATCGTCATCGGCATTATTCTGGGTAACCTGTTCCCCAGCTTTAAGAAGATGATGGCACCGGCACTTTCCGCCATCATCGTGCTCGTCTTCTTTGCCATGGGCTCGACCATGACCTTTGGCCAGCTCATTAATGGCGGTCTCCCCGGTATTCTGCTCGGCGTGATCTGCTCGGTGGTCTTTGCAATTCCCGTCATCGCGGTCGATAAGCTCACGGGTGGTACGGGTGTCGCAGGTGCGGCCATTTCGAGCTGCGCCGGAGCCAATGTGGCCACGCCTGCTGCCATGGCAAGCGTCAACGGGGCCATGTACGGCGGCGCCGTGCTCGCGACGGCTACGGCACAGGTTGCTGCCTGCGCAATCGTGACGGCTATTTTGACCCCGCTGGTCACCAGCTGGTGCTACAAGCATTTTGAGGGCCAGGGCAACGGCAATAGCAAGGCAACGACCGACAAGGCCGCCGCAGCCGCCTAATGCCAAGCGGCAATCAAAGCTAAAAACTAGCTACGCCACAG
>URGG01000079.1 GCA_900547345.1 uncultured Collinsella sp.
AGGGCGGCATGACCAGAAGGTCTATGCCGTCCTCTTTTCATGCCAATTTGTTCGCTCTGGCGCCCGCTCGCTGGCATTGCTAAAACATCGATGTTACCGTGGTCCAAACTAGTCGTTGGGGGCGTTCTTGTTTGACCAGTCGTTTAAGAACGTCCCCGATGACTATTTGAATTGCTAATTTGTGCGGGTTGTGGTTTTGTGACCTGCTGAAATTTAGGATACTGTACATCTGTACGTTAACTCATCTTCGTAGTATATTGCTACCCGCAAAACTCAACACCATTGTGCTTTGAGACGTTAAAGCGCCTACTACAATGGTTGTCGATAGTACGATTCGATTTAACGACAGGATGGATGGTCCAAGCGTGAGTCTCGGCAGCAAACTATCCAATGCAAAGGTGTCCTTTGCGATATTTAAGCGCGACATTAAGCGACTGCTTGTGAACCCCGTCGCCCTGGTGGTTACCCTAGGCGTGTGCGTTATTCCCTCGCTGTATGCCTGGTATAACATCGTGGCAAACTGGGATCCGTATGGAAACACCCAAGGCATCAAGATTGCTATCGCCAACAACGATCGAGGCACCCAAAACGACTTGGTGGGTGAGCTCAACGCTGGCGACAAAGTGGTCGACCAGCTCAAGGAGAATCATCAGTTGGGCTGGACGTTCGTCGACTCGACGGCCGATGCCAAGGAGGGCGTCGAGAGCGGCGAGTACTATGCCGCTATCGTGATTCCCAAGAACTTCTCGGATAACCTGGTTTCGATGCTCGACGGCAACTACCATCAGCCCAAGCTCACGTACTACGTCAATGAGAAGAAGAGCGCCATTGCGCCCAAGGTTACCGATACCGGTGCAAACACCATCGAGGAGCAGATCAACTCGGAATTTGTCTCTACGGTAGGCAAGACTGTTGCCGGTATCGCCAAGGATGCCGGTGTCGATTTAAAGGACAAGGCAACCCAGACTCAGGACTCGCTGGCAAGTTCGGTGTCCGAGGCGTCCGACACCTTGGGCGAGGTGCGCGATTCGATTGGCGATATGAATGCCGCCATTGATAAGACGAGTGGCGCTATCGCCTCGGCTGATGCGGCACTTGCCGGCTTGCAAGGCCAGGCACCGTCGCTGACACAGGCGATCTCCCAGGGCAACGACCTGCTGAGCGAAGCTCGCACCACGGCGGGCAACTCCATCACCTCGCTCTCCAAGGCGCTCTCGGAAGGCAGCCTTGCGCTCACCAAGACGTCGGCCTCTGCGAACGCTGCCATCGGCAAGCTGACGGGCGCGGTCACATCTACGACCACCCGTATCGACAACTCGCTCGAGTCTCTTCAAGCGACGATCGACCACAATAAGGCCGTTATCGGGCACTTGGAGATTCTCGCCAATGACACGTCGACAGGTTCCGAGGAAATTGACGCGCGCATTGTATCGACCATCGATTTGCTTCGAGAGCAGAATGAAAAGCTTCAGAGCATCAAGGACGGTCTGTCCGCGCAGTCGAGCGCCATGGCGAATGACGCAGCGGCTGTTTCGGGTGCCAGTGACGCTATCAATAACGCAATTCATACCGGTGCGACCAACCTTGGCCAAGCCCAGACGGACTTGGGCCAAAACGCGCTGCCGAAGGCCTCGAGCGCGCTTGATTCCTTTGCCGCCGTCTCGGGTGATTTGACGGGTATCGTATCTGGCCTCACGCCCACGATTGCAAGCGCGCGCGGTACGCTTTCGCAGCTTAACGCTACGCTCGGCCAGGCCAAGACCACGCTGTCCCAGACCGATTCCTCGCTTGCCAAGGTCCAGGACAAGCTTGCGACCGCAGCCAATGACATCGCGGCGCTGCGGACCTCTGAGTCTATGGGCGAGCTCGCCGACCTTATGGGCGTCGATGTCAATGACGTGGCAGATTTCATGGCCTCTCCGGTCGAGCTGACGTCCAAGTCGATCTATCCGGTCAAGAGCTTTGGCTCGGGCATCGCTCCCTTCTACACCAATCTGGCGCTTTGGGTGGGCGGCTATGTGCTCATCGCCATCTACAAGCTCGAGGTCGACCGTGAAGGTGTTGGCAGCTTTACGGCGCGCCAAGGCTACTTTGGCCGCTGGTTGCTCATGGTGATCCTGGGCGCGTTGCAGGCCATCATCGTTACGGTGGGTGATCTGGTCATTGGCGTACAGTGCGTCAACCCGCTGCTGTTCGTGCTGGGCGGCATCGCCATCTCGTTTACGTACGTCAACATCATTTACGCGCTGTCCACTACGTTTAAGCACATCGGCAAGGCAATCGGCGTCATTCTGGTTATCGTGCAGATTCCGGGTTCATCGGGCATGTACCCCATCGAGATGATGCCTGGCTTCTTCCAGTGGCTGCACCCACTGCTGCCCTTTACCTACGGCATCAATCTGCTGCGCGAGACGGTCGGCGGCATGTACTCGTTTAACTACCTGTTTAACCTGTGCATTCTGGGCGTGTTCTTGATCGTGGCGCTCTTTATCGGCCTGCAGCTGCGTCCGCTGCTGCTCAACCTTAACCTGCTCTTTGATAAACAGCTCTCCACGACCGGTATGATGATTTGCGAGTCCAACGACCTGCCGCGCCAGCGCTACTCGCTGCGCACGGCCATGCGCGTCATGCTCGATTCCGATTCGTATCGTCGCGAGCTGCTCGACCATGCGGTGACTTTTGAGCACCGTTATCCGTACTACATCAAGGGCGGCTTTGCTGCCGTGGTGGGCGTTCAGGTGTTGCTCTTTGTGCTTTCGACGGTCCTTGACATCGACAACAACGGCAAGATCATTCTACTGGTCATCTGGATTATCTCAGTCATTGCCATCTGTGGCTGGCTCATCAGCATCGAGTACATCCGCTCGAGCCTCAACACCCAGATGCGTATCTCGGCGCTTTCGGATGAGGACCTGCGTCGCGAGATGCGCGAACACACGGCCGCCATTCCTGCCGCCCGCCACATGTTTGGCCTCAACGCCAGCGAGCGTGGTGCCAAGGGCGGCGATCAGTCCACGGGCCGCTTGCCGCATATCGGCTCGCACCATAAATCTCAGGGCAGCGACAGCACAGCCACAAATGATGGAGATACCACCGCGCTTGGCAAGCACTCCAAAGGAGGTGAGGCATAAATGAAGAACATCCTGCATCTGTTTAAGCGCGATGTCCAAAACGTGTCTCGCTCCGTGATCGGCTTGGTTGTCGTGATGGGCCTCATTATCGTACCGTGTCTGTACGCGTGGTTTAACATCGCCGGCAGCTGGGATCCGTACGGCAACACCGGCAATCTTAAGATCGCCGTGGTCAACACCGATGAGGGTTACGAGAGCGATTTGATCCCCGTCGAGGTTAACGTGGGCGAAAACGTGACCGCCACCCTACGCGGCAACGAGAGCTTCGATTGGGTTGTGCTCAACAATCGCGAAAAGGCTATCGAGGGCGTTAAGTCGGGCGCGTACTATGCTGCCGTCGTTATCCCCAAAACGTTTAGCGCTGACATGATGACGCTTTTCTCGACCGACGTGAAACACGCCGATATCGAGTTTTACGAGAACCAGAAGGCCAACGCCATTGCGCAGATCGTGACCGAGAAGGGTTCGAACGCCGTTCAGAGCCAGGTTAACGAAACTTTTACCGAGACCATTACGAGCATCGGTCTTAAGACGGTGTCCAGCCTGCTCGATTACATGAGCACCGACCAGGTCAGCAACTTTATCGCCAACCTGTCCTCGACGCTTGGCGATTCGATTGAGGACCTGCGAGACGTTCAGGCAAATGCTTCGTCGCTGGCGGGCATTTTGAGCTCCACGTCCGATTCGCTGACGTCGGCGAGCGGCATGCTCAAGCAGACCGGTGCCGTCGATGAGTCGACAAAGCAGCTCATGGAACATGCCAAAAGCGGCATCGATGATTCCAAAGAAGCGCTTAAGGCGGCAAACGATGCCATCGATGCCGCAATCGATGGAAGTGCGGGTTCGTTCGACAATGTGTCTGCCGAGCTCGCGAAGGCGTTCGACACCGCAAACCAGCATGTCGACCTTACGGTGTCCCAACTCAACGATGCCGCTGCGGCCCTCAATGCGCGCGCCAAGGATATCGATACGGTGGCCGATCAGCTCCGCAGCCTTGCCGACCAGGTGAGCGATGAGAATTTGAAAGACGGCCTCAAGTCCGCCGCGACGTCGCTGGGCAGAATCGCCGTTGAGTACCGCAACAATGCCAAGGATCTGGCGGCCACCGCGAAGTCTCTCTCCGATAGCATGGCCGAGGTCAACAACTCGCGTGCCGAGGTCGATCAGGCCATCGCCGATGCCAAGGCCGGCATCGCGGGCGCCAAATCCGATTACGATTCCACGTTCTCGGTTAAGGCCAAGGAGCTCAAGAAGACGGTTTCGGGCATTCTGGACTCGCTTGATGGCATCTCGGGCGACCTGGATAGTGCCGTGAGTGGCCTCACCGATGCATCCGGCTCGTTGGCGAAGGGCCTCTCCAAGGCCGCCAAGCTGGTCAACAAGGCTTCCGATCAGCTAGGTGAAGCGTCCGATAAGATCAGTGCCTTTAAGGACGAGCTCGACGGTGCCCTTATGTCGGACGATCTGGCCACGATCAAGACGATGATTGGCAACGATCCCGAGGGTCTGGCCGTGTCGCTTTCCGGTCCCGTCGCGCTCGATCGCAAGCCGGTCTATCCGATCCGCAACTACGGCTCGGCCATGGCGCCGTTCTACACGATTCTGTCGCTCTGGGTCGGCTCGATCGTGCTAGCGGCCATGATGAAGGTCTCGGTCGACGATGAGCTTATCAACGAGCTCATCCCCGTACGCCTACACGAGATCTACCTGGGTCGTTACTTGTTCTTTGGCGGTTTGGCTCTGCTGCAGGCAACGCTCGTGTGCGCGGGCGACATCCTGTTCTTTGGCATCCAGTGCGACAACCCGCTGCAGTTTGTGCTGGCGGGCTGGGTCGCGAGTCTCGTGTTCTCCAATATCGTCTACACGCTTACGGTTTCGTTTGGCGATATCGGCAAGGCTTTGGCCGTTGTGCTGCTGGTCATGCAGGTCGGCGGTTCGGGCGGCACGTTCCCCATCGAGATGACCGGCCCCGTGTTCCAGGCGATCTATCCGTTCCTGCCGTTCACCCACGGCATCAACGCCATGCATGCCGCCATGGCCGGTGCGTACCACATGGAGTACTGGATTGAGCTAGGCATTCTGGCGAGCTATCTGATTCCGTCGCTGGCACTGGGCGTCGTCTTCCGCCGCCCGGTCATCAAAGCCAACGACTGGATCATCGAAAAACTGGAGTCAACCAAATTGATTTAGTTCAGCAACGTAAACGCCGTCGGAACATCGAGATCTTCCAACCCGATGCTTTAGCGTAGTGAATTGCACGGGCTGCTTGGTTGTTGCTACAGTAGCGGGGCGTGCCGGGGGTCCGGTGCGCCCTGCTTTTATTTGACCATGAGGCGGCACGCAGCCATGCGCGTGCGGACACCACGCCCAGATTGAGCGCGAGGATGCCCTATGGCCCAGCATGCCACTGACAATATCGAAATGATGCCCGATAGCCCTGTTGCTCGCGAGGACCTGGGCGCGGGCGGCACCTCCCGCGGCGCCGGCGCTCGCTCGCCGCTGTTCTGGAAAGTCCTGCTGCTTTCGGTGGCAGTCGTCTGGGGCTACTCCTTTACGACCATGAAGGACGCGCTCGACACCATTCCGGTGTTCGAACTGCTCTACGTGCGCTTTCTGCCTGCGGCGTTGGTCATGTTTTTCATCTTCCACAAGCGCATCATCGCGCACCTCAACGCCCGCAACCTTATCGTCGGACTTGGCATGGGCGCACTTATGTGGGCCGCCTACGCCCTGCAGACAGTCGGTCTGGCGCACACCACGGCGGGCAAGAATGCTTTTTTGACGGGCACGTATTGCATCGTTGTGCCGTTCGCGAGCTATTTTCTGAGCGGCGAAAAACTCACCCGCTATAACCTGGGCGCGGCGCTGCTGTGCTTGGCGGGCATTGGCTTGGTGGCGCTCGATAGCGTTGAATTCAACATCGGTGATGTCATTACGCTGGCGGGTGCGGTCTTTTTCGCCATCCAGATGGCGGTGACTGCCAAGTACGGTCGCAAAATGGACATCAACGTCATCACGTTTTGGATGTTTGTGGGCAACGGCGTGCTGAGCCTGGCAACGTCGCTGCTATTCGAGACCCAAGCGCCTCTGTCCGTGTGGACGCCGAGCTTTATCAGCGCGATGGCGTTTCTCTCGGTTGGTTGCACATGCGCGGCTCTGCTCATCCAAAACGTCGGCTTGGCGCATGTCTCGGCCTCGACGGGCTCACTGCTCCTTTCGATGGAGTCGCCTTCGGGCGTGCTGTTCTCGGTGCTGCTGATGGGGGAGGCGCTCACCTCGCGCCTGCTCGCCGGCTTCGCGCTCATCTTTCTTTCGATTATCTTGAGCGAGACGCATTTCGATTTCTTGCGCCGAAAATCACACCCGCAATTGTAAACAACTTGTTGCGCCGCCCTCCCAGGGCGGCATTTTTATGTCATGCCCTTAAAGTAGTACCTTGCACTTTACGCTATCAAAGTGCTTGCTGCAAAAACGTTACTGGAGGGCATCTATGGCACCAGCACTGTCCGATCTTCAACCGCAATCAGCGCCCAAGGCCACCGCGGCGGCGCAGACCGCTATCGGTGACGGTCTTGTTGCAGAAGCTCAGGCTTTTGCAGACGAGCTCGCTGCGTGGCGACACGATCTACACCAGATGCCCGAGCTGGGTAACAATCTTCCGCAGACGTCTGCCTATATCCAGGCACGTCTGGACGAGATGGACATCCCCCATACCACGCTAGTCGACGGTTCCTGCGTCGTTGGCCTGATCGGTGCCGGTGCGGCCGCTCAGGGCAATGGCACGTGCAAGGACGAGCAGGCCGGAACGGTCATCATGCTTCGTGGCGACATGGACGCCCTGCCCGTTGCCGAGGAATCCGGCGAGCCCTTTGCATCCACCAACGGCTGCATGCACGCTTGCGGTCACGATATGCACGCGACGGCGCTGCTTGGTGCGGCTCGCCTGCTCAAGGCCCGCGAGGCCGAGCTCGTCGACGCCAATGCCACCGTCAAACTGCTGTTCCAGCCGGGCGAGGAGACCTTTGAAGGGGTACGCGCTGCCATCGCCGATGGCCTGCTGCAGAACCCGCGTCCTCAGGCGGCCTTTGCCATGCATGTCAACAGCCAGTCGCCGCTTGGCCTGGTGCTCTACGGCAGTCCGGCGCTTTCGGGCGTGTACGGTTTCCGCATCACGCTCCAGGGCAAGGGCGGCCATGGCTCGAGCCCCGAGATCTGCATCGACCCCATCGCGGCCGGCGTCCATGTGCACCTGGCGCTCCAGGAGCTTATCGCCCGCGAGGTGCCGGCGGCCAAGGAAGTCGCACTTACCGTTGGTAAGTTTGCTGGCGGCTTGGCGGCCAACGTCATCCCCGACACCTGCGTGCTCGAGGGAACGCTGCGCGGCTTCGATGTTGAGCTCATGGAGCACCTCAAGACCCGCATCGCGGAGGTCGTTAACGGCGTTGCCACAACATATCGTACGCCGGCGACCATCGAGACGCTTTCGGATGTTCCGCCGCTTGTACTCGACAGCGATATGACTCAGGCGTCGCTTGGCTACGTGGGCGCAGTGCTGCCCAAGGTGGCTTTCTTGCCGCTTTTCCATGCCATGGCGAGTGAGGACTTCGCGCTTATCTCGAGCAAGATCCCAAGTGCGTACTTTACCGTGGGCGCGGCCGTAACCGACACGGACGAACACTTTGCCCAGCACCATCCCAAGGCACGTTTTAACGATGCCGAGCTGCCGCTCGGTGCCGCGGCCTATACCGCCGTCGCTTTGGGCTATATCGCCGACCACCGGTAGCACCCAACCTTGCCTTTCAAGCCTGCGGGCATGGCCGTAAGGCCTATGCCCTTGTCTTTCAAGGCAATCTTGGGCACTACCGGCGCCCGGCGCAGGCTATTCGTTTGTCTAAAAGGAGCAGTATGCCCCAGCAGCGTAAGTTCTTCCCCGGCTGGCTCGTGGTGGCCTCCGGCTTCGTGATCATGGCCACGTGTTACACGATTTTCGTCAACTGCATGAGCCTGTTCCAGCCGCTGATCGTCAGCAACCTGGGTATTTCCCTTGCGCAGTACAACGTCTCCAATGCCATCTCCACCGTGGTGAGTGTCGTGGGTTCGCTCGTTATCGGTCATGTTGCCGATAAGGTGAGTGGCCGCGTATTGGGCTCGCTTACCGTTATCGCTACCTCGGCGGTGCTTGCCGGCATGAGCTTTGTCGGTGAGCTGTGGCAGGTCTACGTGCTCTTTGCCGTTTCGGGCTGCTTCGCTGTGGCCTCGACCCGTCTGCTCATTAGCCTTGTGACCGCCAACTGGTTTACCGCTAAACGCGGCCTTGCCATTTCCATCGCACTTTCGGGCTCGGGCTTTGGCGGAGCCATTCTCTCGCCGATCGTGAGCTCTCTTATCGTGAGTGTGGGCTGGCGCTCTGCGTTCCTGGTACTCGCTGCCGTCTGCATGGTGGCGGCACTGCCCATCACGGCTTACTCCTTCCGCACCAAGCCTTCCGAGATCGGCCTTAAGCCGCTCGGCGAGAACCCGGGCGATCCGTCCGTCTCGACGGCTGGCGATAAGGACGAGCACACGGCGCCCGAGGTTAGCGTCGGCTGGTCTCGTATCAAGAAGAGCCCGGCGTTTTGGCTGCTCGTCGTCGCCTTCCTCTTTATGGGTCTCGTTAACGGCGCCATCTTGCCCAACCAGGTCACCAACATGACGAGTGTTACCGTCAACGGCGCCAAGATCGTCACGGGCGGCCACGATCCCATGTGGGCAGGTACCGTGCTTTCGGCCTACATGGTCACCGTCGTTATCGCCAAGATTTCGCTCGGTGCGATCTATGACCGCTTTGGTCTGCGCTTTGGCAATATCCTTGGCTCCATTGCGTGCATTATCGCCTGCGTCGCCCTGTGCTTCCCCGCGACCGATCTTGGTCCCATCGTGGCTGCCGTCTGCATGGTGGCGGCACTGCCCAGCCGCGTCCAAGCAGTTTGGTATGGCCGACCTGGGCAAGGTCACGGGTACCATTACCTCGCTCGAGATGGTCGGCGGCACCGTGGGTGCCATCGTCTCGGGCGTGCTGTTCGATGCCACGGGCTCCTTTGCGAGCACCTGGATCGTGTGCCTGGTGTGTTCTGTGGTCATGCTCGTGTTCCTGCTGGCATCCGAGCCCATCGCCGCCAAGCTGCGCGCGAGCGTGGCGGGGGAGTAGGTAGGCCAAAGCGCATCGCCGCTTGTCCGCTTCGTCCGCGGTGGCGCGTCTGGCCGAACGAGCCCCCATACCCTCGTTCGGTCAGACGCGCCACCGCGTTTTGTGTTTGTGCCGTATAATGACCACTACCTATGACGCGATACAAAAGAAAGGTGTTTGCCCATGCAGGCACAGAAGGCGGAGGGAACCCGCGACCTTATCGGCGCCGAGATGCGCGCCTGGCAAAAGATGCAACAGATTGCGGCCGGCGTGTTCGAGCCGTTTGGCTTTAAGCCTATCGAGACGCCCGCGATCGAGCAGGTGGACGTGTTTGTCCACGGTATCGGCCAACAGAACGGAGCTGCGGGCAAAGGGGAGGGGAACTGGCG
>URGG01000080.1 GCA_900547345.1 uncultured Collinsella sp.
GCTGTGCACTTCGTGCGGCGGGGGTCCTGCCGTCCTGCGGAAAGATTTGGGGGCAAAGCCCCTGGCCTCCCCTATGTTAACTTCGCCGGCGGCGGCTACAGGGACCTACGCTCTGGAAAGTCGCCGGGCTGATGTTCTGCATTTTATTGATAGGGGCCCTTATTAGAGGCACGCCTCGGCGATGCGCTTTTTGAGCTCGTCGATGCCGGCGCCGGTCTGAGAGCTTGTGATGATCACGTTCTCGGCCGGAACGTTGAGCTGCTTTTTGATGGCTGCTGCCTGGCGGGCCTGTTGGGTGCGGCTGAGCTTGTCGGCCTTGGTGAGGCAGACGATAAAGTTGAACTCGTTGCCCTGCAGGTAGTCAATCATGTCATGGTCGAGCTTGCTCGGGTCGTGACGAATGTCCACCAGCGAGACGACCAAGTTAAAGCTGCGCTCGGAGTCGAAAAAGTCGCCGATAAGCTCGGCCCAACGGTCGCGCTCGGCCTTAGAACGACGGGCGAAACCGTAACCCGGCAGGTCGACAAAGTGCACGTCATCGGCCTCAAAGAAGTTGATGTTACTCGTCTTGCCCGGCGTACTCGAAACCTTGACCAAGTTCTTGCGGCCAAAGAGCTTGTTCATGATGGAGGACTTGCCCACATTGGAGCGGCCCACAAAGCTCACCTCGGGACAGGTGGACTCGGGAATCTGCGAAACCTTGCCGTAGCTGGCGACGAACTTGGCAAGCTGGTAGTTAATTGAATCGGCCATGGACACTCCTTGGTCGTAGGTTTTTACAAAACGGGCGTGCTATTGCGCGGCGGCGATACTACGAACGATGTCAAGCGTGATGCCGCTCGCGGTGCGAGCGTACTCATCCAGATCGAACTCGCGCTCGCAAAACGCGTCATATGCCTCGTCACAATTATCGCTGATAGCGCGCAGCACTAGGCAATCGACACCATTCTTGGCCGCGATGTGCGCAATTGCCGCACCCTCCATCTCGACGCAATCGGCATGCGTGGCCTCAATCGCAGCGTTACGCATGGCGTCACCCGTAACAAAGCGGTCACCTGTGGCGATAGTGCCGCACAGGAACTGCTTGGGGTCCTTCTCCGCAGAATTCTCATCCGCCGAGGCATCCACAAATCCATGCTCGGCAAGCACGGCGGCGGCAACATCAGCCAACGCCGGCGTCGAGACAAACTCCTCGAGCCCCGGCGCGGACTCGGCGATGAGTGCCGTATCGGTATCCAGATAGCGCAGGCACTTGCCTATAACCACGTCGTTAATATGCAGTTTAGGGTTAAGGCCACCCGCAATGCCCGAAAACACAACGGCCTGCGGGGCGTATTTGCTGATGAGATGTTGCGTTGCAGCAGCGGCGTTCACGGTCCCCATGCCTGCCGTCGTGGCGACTACTGTCAGACCCGAAAGCCCACCGTTCACAACGGTCAAGCCCGCCTCCTGCGACTCATGCACGCCACTCAGCTCTTCCTTAATCTGCGCAACCTCTTTTTCGAGTGCGCCTATGATCGCGATGGTTGCCATGCCATCCCCCAAATCCGTGCAAATTGCTATCCACGGTATGGTACCAGCATTTCGACTCAACCGTGTCAGCACCAAGCCGTTAGGCCAGTACAGCTCGGGTATCATTTAGGGGCAAAAATGACTTGCTAGCCGATGGCGTTTTTGAGCTCCGCGCGGCGCTTTTTCATGCCCGTCATGACGGCGTTGCGCAGCTCGGGCATGCGCGCGGTATCCATCTGTGGAACGCCCTCGAGCTTATAGGGAATGCCCAGTTGCTCGTACTTGACGACACCCATCGTGTGATACGGCAGCATTTCCAGGCCCACCACGTTGTGCCATGGAGCGATGAGACGACCGAGTGCCTCGCATTCCTCAACCGTATCGGTAATGCCCGGCACCACCACGTGGCGGATAACGACCTTAATCTTGCGACGCGCAAGCTCATCACCAAACGCCAGAATGCGTGCGGGATCGCACCCAGTCAGCTTTTTATGCTCGACCGGGTCGGCATGCTTAATATCGAGCAGTACCATGTCGGTCTCGTTGAGCACGGCATCGAACTTCTCGGGATGCGCGGGATCGAACGCATAGCCGCAGCTATCCAAGCAGGTGTGCACACGACCATCGTGGTTATTGTGCATGGCGTGGAACAGGTCGGCCAAAAACTCAGGCTGCAGGAGCGGCTCGCCGCCGGACACCGTAATACCACCGCTGCGGTAAAACTCATGGTTGCTCTGGAACTCGTCCATCAGGTGCTCTACGGTCACCATGGTGCCGCCGTTAACCGACCAGGTATCGGGGTTGTGGCAATACGCACAGCGCATGGGGCAGCCTTGGACAAACACTACGAAGCGGATGCCGGGACCGTCGACCGTTCCCATCGTCTCGATCGAATGCACGCGACCCAGGGCAAACGCAGAGTCCTCGGGACGAGCGTCCACACCCTCGAGCGTCATCTCAGCCATTCCCGCTACCTTGCCTCTCTTTGGTTTTAGTTACATAAATGCCAGAGCCATTCTAGCCCATACATATGATGGCGAAACGGTTTAGAGGTCAATTAGGTCGTCCTATTTGACTCCACGCAAAAGCGGCGGGGGTTTGTCCAAGGGGGGGGGGGGTTGTCCCCCCCCCCCCCCCCGCCGTGGCAATAGAAATCGATAGATGCCAGGCCTTACGCCTTGAGCGTGAGTACCGCACCGAAGGCGGTCGGGCCGCAATGGCTCGAGATGACTCCGCCGACCTGAGTCCAGGTAATATCCTTAAAGCCCAAGTCGTGCGCATAGACTTCCATGTCGTCCCGAAGCTCCTCGGAAAGGCCTACCGAATACGCCAGGCCAATGTGCGAGTAGTCAATCTCGCCCTTCGCAACCATGTGGTCGATAAAGGCGCGGGCGCACTTGAGCATAGAGCCGCGGAACTTCTTGGTTGCCACGAACTTACCGCCCGTTACCTCAATGCAGGGCTTAATCTTGAGCAGGTGGGCGCCAAGGAATGCCACGTTGGACAGACGACCTCCCGCCTTAAGGAAGGCTAGGTCGGTAGGAACAAAGCCCAGCAGCACACGGTCCATGACGGAATTCGTAAATGCAAAGATCTCGTCGACGGTGGCATCGGGGTGAGCCTCGATGTATTTAGCGGTCTCGACGACAACGAGCGACTGACCCACCGAGACAAAACGCGTGTCCATGGAGAACACGTAGTCGCGGCCCTTAGCCGCAATCTTGGAGGACTGATGCGAGCAGGTCGTGGCCTCGGAATACGCGAGATGCAAAATGGTCGCGTCAGGCTGCTCAGCGTGAATGCGGTCGTACACGTGAGCAAAATCCGCAGGCGCACAGCCACTGGTCTTGGGCATTACGCCAAACTCGTTGCAGCGCGAGTAAATCTCGAGCGGATCAATCGAACCGTCCTCGACGGTCTCGTCACCAATCGTGACATGCATGGGCACGCGCACGATGCCGTAGCGCTCGCAAAGCTCCGGCGTCACATCCGACCCAGACTCGACCACGATTACGTACTTGCCCATTAATATCACGACCCATCTCGACATTGGCTTTTCAATACATGGCACGCGCCGCCGCACTGTTGCACAACGGCGTCCAAGCGCCAAAGAGACGCCGCCCCTTGCACACAACAAAGGACAGCGTCTCCCTGGAAAACTCCGTGCTTATCTGAGATTCTACACGGTTTATTAAGGAGTGTTACTTATTCCGCAAACGGTCGCTATACGCGATAAACGGTAGTTGGCCGCGACAACTGCGACACATTCCGTCCAGCAAATCCAAACGTGCTCCACGCACGGTTAATGCACGAGGCGGTAGAAATTCATCGATGCCGCACCCTCGGCGTGCAGCTCCATCGCCGGAACCGCCGGCGAATAGGTAGGGCTCGTAAGTGCCGCCTCGCCGCCATTTGCAAAAATCTCGACCATCGTAGTGTCCGAAAGCACGCGCAGGTCGCGAAGCTCGCTGAGCTCGATCGACCTCTGGTCGCGCCCATAGCCTTCGTCACCCATGTCGAGGGTAAGCATCCCGTCTGCATAGCGCACAAAGACACCCTTGCGGATTTCGAGCTCGATCACCTGGGCGCCCTCACAGGAAACCACAAGATCAAACAGGCGGCCCGGCTCCTCAACGGTTTCACCGCCTGTCGCGCGAACGCAGTCGCCGCGCATCTTCTCAATCTCGTGCGCCGGCTGCTGACAGAGCTTACCATCGCGTATGCTCAGCTCTCGCGGCACCGTCAACGCGCACTGCCACCCGCGTGCCACCGTCGGGTTTTCTGCCGTCGCATCGGGGCAACCAGACCACCCGATCATCAAACGCCGACCCGCAGCATCCTCAAAGGACTGCGGTGCGTAGAAATCAAAGCCGGCATCGACCATCGGGGGCATGCCCTGCCCGGTGATCTTAAAACTCGGCGCCTCCCAATCGGCCTCGATGGGAAACCACACGCACTGGTGCGGATTGCGGTAACGCCATCCATCGGCGGACACACCCTGCGGACAGCAAACGAGAATAAGCTCACCATCGAGCTCAAACAGATCGGGGCACTCCCACATAAAGCCAAACTTCTCGCCCAACTCAATGCGCGTCGCATAGCTCCAGTCCTCTAGATTGCTCGAGGTATAGACAAGCACGCAGCCGCGGTCGTCTTTCGTACGAGCGCCCAGAACCATGTAGTAGATACCATCGTGTTCAAGGATTTTGGGATCACGCACGTGCGTACCGATATCGTCGGGGTAATCGACCGGCCCAACAGCTATGCGCTTCTCGCCCAATTCGTCGGGGTTCTCGGCAACCACATGAATCTGGTTTTGCTCACGGCCCGTCAACACGTAGTCGTAATCATCGCGGTCAAAATGCTTGACGTTGCCGGTATAGAAGTAGTGAATCTTGCCGTCGTGTACAAAGGCAGAACCAGAATACGCTCCGCTCGAATCCAAATCGGAATCGGGGAACAGCACAGGGCCGCGATTCTCGTACGTCACAAAATCCTTTGTTGTCAGATGATTCCAAAGCACTGGACCGCCATGCGCAGCATCGAATGGATCGTATTGGTGATAGATGTGATACGTATCACCGATCTGCACCAAACCGTTGGGGTCGTTGAGCCAGCCAAGCTCAGGCTCCACATGGAACAGGAGCCTATCGGGGTCGGACGCGATGCGACCCGCCGTCTCATCCTGTCCGGCACGCCACTGCTCATAGTCCGCGCGTGTCACCTTATTTTTTTGATTAAACATCGCCGTTGACTTTCTCGTCTATGGGGAAGGACGCTCGACTCACACGAGTCGAACGCCCTTCCCCAAATGGACTTATCCTCAGATTACGCTGAACGGCTCAACTAGAAGCTGACATCAAAGCCAGCACCAGCGCCCTCTTCATCAGTGGTCGGCACGCCCTTTGCCTTGTTGTAGGCAAAGATCAAGACGATCGGCACGATAAAGGCGATGAGATTGCCAGCCACATACCACACGAGCGTCTCGGGCGTGACGATGAGCAGGCCAAGCACGCCGGTCAGACCCTGACCGATGGCGCGCACCTCAAAGAGCTTCACGAAGGCACCGCCGCAGCCTGCACCGATGCAAGCGCAGACGAACGGGATGATCGAGTAGCGCATGTTTGCAGCAAAGATTGCGGGCTCGGAGATACCGACCAGCGTCGGGATAAAGGACGACATGCAGATGTTGCGCTCTTTGGAGTGCTTCTTGTGGATGAGATACATGCCGATGGCGCCGCCGCCCTGGGCGATGATGGAAACCGACCAGATGGCCTGGATGTAGTTGAAGCCGGTCGTGGCAACGAGGTTGGCCTCAATACCCTGGATGAACTGATGCGTACCGGTAACGACGAGCGGCTGCAGGAACGCGGCGAAGACAAAGGCGCCAAAGACGCCCATCCTGTTGTACAGGACATCGATTACGCCAGCGAGGACGTCGCCGATCAGGTTGCCGAGCGGGCCGAACACGGTGAACAGGGCAACGTTAGCAAGAATCAGGGTAACGGTCGGGACAAAGACAAACGAGACGACCTCGGGGATGTACTTCTGGGCAATCTTCTCGACCTTGGCCATAAACCAGGCAGTCAGGATTGCAGGGAACACGCCGCCCTGGAAAGCAACCATGGGGATGGAGAGCGGACCAAAGTTCCAGTACTCAGCACCCGACGGATCCATAACGAACGCGTTACGGTTCATAAGGCTCGGGTGAACCATGACGATACCGACGAGGATGCCCAGAATCGGGTTACCGCCAAAACGCTTCACCGCGCTGTACATAACCAGGACAGGCAGGTAGTCAAAGGTGGTGGCAATAATGGCAAAGAAGCTTGCGAGGTTCTTGAGGAACTCGCTGTGGTCGGCGAGGCTGCCCTCCATGCCAAAGAGGCCGTTGGCAACGATCAGCGACTTAAGGCCGATGATGATAGCAGCGCCGACGAAAGCGGGAATGATGGGGATAAAGATGTCCGAGAATACCTTGAGGACCGAGAAGAACTTGCCCTTCTTGTCCGCCTCGGCGCCCTTGACCTCGGAAGCGCTGATCTCCTTAACGCCCGTCAGAGCCATAAACTCATCGTAGACCTTGTTGACGGTACCGGTACCGAAGATGATCATGAGCTGGCCGCTGTTGTACAGCACGCCCTTGACGCCATCGATGTTCTCAAGCTCGGCCTTGTTGTACTTGCTCGTATCCTTGAGCACCAGACGCAGACGCGTAACGCAATGCGTGGCGCCCTCGATGTTCTCCAGACCGCCGACGTTATCGACGACTTGCTGAGACACTACTTTGTAGTCCATGTTCCTCTCCATTCCCTTACGAAATCATAAAACGTTTTGATGCCATTACAGAGACGCGATCGTTGCATTTGCGCACTTGAGCGTGCCGTCGGTGACCGTCAGCGCCACACCCTGGCCCTGCTTATTGCAGAAGCGCGCGTTAAGCGCAACATCATCGACAAAGATGGTCGCGATATCGTCGTCAACGACCAGGCGCACATGATGAGTGCCCTCGCCCTTAAAGAACAACGGACGCTCGAGGCCCATGTTGTTGACCTGGAACCACGGATACTGGGGGGCCGCCGTAAACTCGAGCTTGCCCTCACGCAGGTTGGCGCGGAACTCATAGGCAAGACCGGACTCGGCGTCCTCGGCAAGCTTCACCGAGAAGCCGGCAGCGTCACCGGCGAGCTCGATGTCGGCATCGAGCATATAGGTGGAACCGGCATCCGCGGCGAGCACCTGCTCGACCTTGCCCGACTCGCAGGAGAGCTCAAAGGCCTCGACTGCCTTAGCCTCGCCAAAGGCGCCAAGCATGCTGTCAGGAAGCTTGGTGCCGAGCGTTCCGTCGGCACGCTGAACGATCTCGAGGGGCATAAAGGTGCCACCCCACAGGTAAGAGCTGGGATCGCCACCCTCGTCACGCGTAGGAACCCAACCAAAGAGAACGCGGCGCTCGCCATCAAATGCGGTACGCGCGGCATAGTACGCGCGGCCATCGAATGAATCGTCAGCAGGAGTGATCCAAGGACCGTTGATGGAGCGAGACATGCGGTAACGGGTCTTGTTGCCATCACTGTACTCGGAGAACACCAGATACCACCAGTCGCCCATCTTAAAGAGATCAGGCATCTCGAACATGGTGTAAAGGCCCGGATTCCACCAGTCGCCCTGGAACTCCCAGGTATCCAGGTCCTTGGAGGTGAACTTGACCAGACGCCCGGTCATCAGACGCTTGTCCTCGCCCACGCGCGTGCCGAGGATGAGCATGTACTCTTCGTTCTCCTCATCCCAAAGCACAAAGGGATCGCGCCAGTTGCGGTCATCGTAACCTTCCTGGGGCGGAAGCAGCGTCTCGGCGATGTTCTTCTCCCACTTGACGGCGTCGTCACTCGTTGCGTGAAGAAGAACCTGCTTCATCAAGCGTGCGCGGACCTTATCGCGATTGCAACCAGTGTAGAGCGCATGGTACTTGTCGCCCACCTTAAACACCGTGCCGGCATAAATGTACTGGTCGACTTCCTCGTCGCCGCCGCGCTCAAGGCTCTCGCCAAAGTCCTTGTAGTTGACGAAATCCTTGGTCGTAGCGAGTGCCCAGCCAAACGGCTCTCCGAAAGGTTCGGGGTTACGCGTGTCACGCTGATGATAGAGATAGAACGTGCCGTCCTCGCCGTACGGCATGATGTCGCCTACCCAAATTCCCTCAGGCTGGTAATACACCTTGTGCATCCGAGACTTCCTTTCCACGACATACTAACTCGGTACAATGGCAAGATATGTCAATCGTTTTCATATGTCAAACGTTTTCACACCAATACGTCTTTTCGCAGTTCCAGTCGTCGGCAAACGGTTGACATATGCCGGTGAACGGTCATCAGAGGCGTTTGAGGAATTCTTTTGGCACGGGGCGAATTACGCGGTTTTGCCCTCGATAAGCTCAACGGGAAGCTTGATATTCGACTCGGGCTTTTCACCGTTAATAAGAGCAATGATGGATTGCGCCGCGAGCTCTCCGATGCGATCGATATCTTGACGTACGGTTGTTAAGTCAGGCATAAACGTCATAGTGCGGCGGGCACCATCCGCGCCCACGACCTTAATGTCGTCTGGAGCGCTCAAGCCGCGCTGCTTCATCACGTTGAGACAGATGGCCGCCATCGTATCGTCTCCCGCAAAGATGCCGTCAATATCGGGGTTCTCATCGAGGATCTTCGCAACGACCGCGCTCTTTTCGTCGTCGGGCTTAACGAACTCGACCTCACGGACAAGCGCGGGCAAACCGGCCTGCTCAACAACATCGAGGTAGGCATCGGTACGCTTATTGGCAGGCATGCGCATGCGGCTATTGCTGCGCAGGCACAGGATGCGTGAACATCCGTCATCGATCAGGCGACGCGTGGCAAGTTCGCCGATGCTATAGCTGTCGCTCGCAATCTGAACAGAGGCTTCGCCAAGGTCGCAGTCGATACCAACCAGACTCAAGCCCATCTCGGCATACGCCTCGGCACCGATATTAAGCGAGTTGACGATGACGCCATCAACCATATTGCGTCGAAGCATGTCGATATAAGAGCGCTCAAGCTCGGGTCGATTGGCGCTATTGCACAGCAGCATCTTAAAACCGTTTTCGGCCAGGGTATGCTCAATGACTTGAACCACTTGGGCATGAAACGGACTGCTGACATAGGGGACGATCATACCGATAAGATTCAGGCGACCGTTGAGCATGGCACGGGCGATATCGTTGGGCGTATAGTTGATGCGCTTCATCGCGGCATGGACCTTATCGCGGGTCTCTTGGCTAATATAGCCGCGATTATTAAGCACGCGAGATACCGTAGTAGGCGAAACCCCCGCCACCGCTGCAACTTCCTTGATGCCAGGCTTAGCCGAATCCTTAGAACGAGCGCCCTCGCGAGCCATAGCACCCTCCCCCATCAACATGTCATACGTTTACATACGAACAAAGCATACCCCAACAAGAGCGGGAAGACGGTAACAGTACAAGTAAGTAAACGACTCATCCAAATAATTAGGAGAGTTCCGCCTAAAGGGTGACTACACAGGACCCCAGCCGGGGCTGTTTGGGCTACCTCCCAAAACATTCCGCACTGATATCTTCTGTATTGAAGACGTCGATGATGCACCCGTATACCATTG
>URGG01000081.1 GCA_900547345.1 uncultured Collinsella sp.
GCGCCCTTGAAGTTGAACGTCAGATTGTCCAAATGCGGCCCGCGCAGCGTCGAGCAGTTAAGGCGTTTGGTAAAACGCCGTAACGAACTACCGCGCAACGAACTAGCTCAGCATTGCATCCATCATCTCGGAGTTGACGGAGTCGTCGGCAGACCACTCGCCATCGTCGTTGCAGGTGTACTTGAAGATAACCGTGGTCTTCCTGGGCTCGGTGGCCTTGGTCACATCGACCATAACCTGACCGGCCATCTTGTACAGCTCGTCATCGGAAGGAACCGTGTCAAGCGCAGCGACCTTCTCCTGATACTGGGTGGAGAAGTCCTCGACGATCTTGTTCATAGATTTGCATGTAATAGAGACCTCGGCGGTCGCGACACCCTTGTCCTCGTCGACCGTCACGTCGCCGATCTTGTAGTCAAAGCCCTCAAGATAGGTCTTGGCGTACTCCTTGGGATCGATACCCAGCTGCTCGAACTCGTCGCCCGAAGCCTCCTCCAGACCAGAGAGGAAGTCGTCGCCACCGTTCTTGACCTCGTCAAACTGCGTCGTAAGATCCTCGGTGATGAGCTCCTCAACCGAAGGACCTCCACAGCCGGAAAGCACGACCACGCATGCAACCAAGACGGCCATGAGGGGCGCAAGCAGCAGCTTCTTTTTCATGTTGTTCCTCCCAATGAGCGGCACCGCGCTTCCCGGACGCGGCACACGTTGTAATAAGTAAGCCCATACTATCCACTTATGAACACCCTCGGCAACGCGAAGGCGTGGTCGGTTCGTTTTAGCGTCCGAACGGTTTGCAAGCCCGCCCAACGTGCAATAAAACGCTTCCCCACGGTGCAATAAAAAAGGTGGCCGGAAAACCCGACCACCCTTGCACATCCTTTGGACGCCGCAGTTTACTTGCGGACGACCTTGACGATGGCGTCACCGGCGGCGACGGCGGACTCTGCCTCGACGGTGAGCTCGACATCGGCAAACTCGGCGGTGTTGGACACGGCCACGACGACGCAGTCCTTGTAACCGGCAGCGGCGATCTTGGCGCGGTCGATCTTGAGTATGGGCTGGCCAGCCTTCACAACGTCGTCGGCCTTGACGAAGCCCTCGAAGCCATCGCCGTTCATGTTGACGGTATCGACGCCAACATGCACCAGAACCTCGATGCCACTATCGGACTGCAGACCCACGGCGTGACCCATGGTGACGGTCACCTTACCGTCGCAGGGAGCGTAGACCAGATCGTCCTCGGGCCACACGGCACAGCCCTTGCCCAGAACCTCGCCACCAAAGACGGGATCGGGCACGTCGGCCATCTTGATGACCTTGCCCTTGACGGGCGAGCACAGCACGTCGGCGCCAGCAGAAGCAGAGATGGAGGCCGGAACAGCGGCAGCCGCGGGCTCAGCCTTCTTCTTGAACATGTCAAACAGACCCATACGTTTTCTCCTCTTGATTAAGCGCAACGTTGTGCGCATGCCTACGGTAATTATAGTGCCAAATGGTTCAAATGCTAAGGTGGGGACTCGAATCGCAAGCCCTTCTCGGTAGTGCTCGTGGGATGAGCATCTCCTTTGCATCGCGGTTCGATAAGCCGAGTATCGCCCACGCGCGGGACGGGCAGAAGCGGGCACGCCAAACCCGATACTTCTTTTCGCTCTCGAGTCCTGCCGCCGCCCCGTCCCTGACACTTCCTGATACCGACCGAAACGTGCCAAAATAAACCTGTCCCTTTTTGGTAGGTTTGGCGAGTGTGGATTTTCGGACGCTTAACTAACGAGCGTGGATAATCTCCCACTTTGAGGCCGTCACCGAGCCAAAAACGGGAGATTATCCACGCTCATTTTGGATAACCCCCCCCCTTGTACCAAGCCGAGCTCCATGGTCAAGTAATAACGACTTCTCATCATTAGATTGTTTACATCAATTCTAATAACTATTTAATCCTTAAACTCGTTATTAGAATTGATATGATTGGCCTAATAACGAGTTTCCGGCACTAAAGATATGGAGGGCGCGATGCAAATCGAGGAGAACGGCCAGGGAACGCTCCGCAATAATCTATCGGGGAAATTGGCTTACTATTCGTTTTTTCCAACGCCCTTGCAATCATTGAGGCAGCTAAACCTCACCGAGGAAACCTATCGCACGCTTTCCGCATGCTCACGAAAGCTTGGAGAGCTTGAAGGCATGCTCTACTTTGTTCCCAACGCCGATATGTATCTGACAATGTACGTACGCAAAGAAGCACTCCTTTCTTCGCAAATTGAGGGAACCCAGTGCACGTTTGACGACCTACTTAGTCCATCGCAAACACAACTCCATCATAAAGATGTCGCAGACGTCGTGAATTACGTCCGTGCTGTCGACCGCGGCGTAGAACTGCTCAAAAAGATGCCCTTGTGCACGAGACTTCTTAGGCAAGTTCATGCGGTCCTGCTGGACGGAGTGCGCGGAACGGAGAAGAATCCAGGCGAGCTGCGCTCCTCACAAAACTGGATTGGCCCCTCAGGCTGCACCATTGCAACCGCATCGTTTGTCCCTCCAAACATTGAAGATTTGAGTAACACGCTCCAGGACCTCGAACGCTTTATCAATGAGCCTCAAGTCGAAATGGATCCGATTGTGCGGGCGGCGCTCGTCCATTACCAATTTGAAACTGCCCATCCATTCCTAGACGGAAACGGTCGCCTGGGCAGGCTTCTCATTACACTTATGCTCATCAATGATGGCGTTCTTCATTCTTGCTTGTTCTATCCATCGTTCCAGTTCAAGAAAAATCGAAGCGAGTACTACCGGCAACTCACATCCGTAAGGGAGAGAGGCACTTACGAGGAATGGATAGAGTTTTTCTGCAACAGTCTTCTCGAAAGTGCGAAGGACTCGGTAGGGTCTTTAAAAAACCTTGTTGACCTCCATAACCGTTCCACAGCAACCATTACCGAAAATCTCGGAAGGACTGCTGCAAACGGGCAAAGGCTGTTGGGCATTCTTGAAGAGCACCCCATCGTCGACACCGCATTCATCGCTGCCCAACTCGATATCGGCAGGAGTACCGCGAGCTCGCTCGTCAAATCATTTGAAGAATTGGGTATCCTCCGTCCGCTCGACGAGTCAAGACAGAGATACCGGCAGTACGGGTATGAAGAGTATCTTTCGATTCTCAGGGAAGACGCCGAGCCGATTAGATAGGCATCGCAACCCAGGCAAATTAAAGCGAGCGTGGATAATCTCCCACTTTGAGCCCGCACACAGGCCAAAAACGGGAGATTATCCACGCTCATTCCTGAGTAGTCATTTATGAACGTCCCCAATGACTAGTCCGGCAACGCCGATGTTTCGGCAACGACAGCGAGCGAGCCGCATTCGGAGCAAGACGACGCCGCAGGTAGAGAACGGACAGCGAGCGGGTCGCATTTGAGACAAGGTGACGTGAAACGAAAGGGCGCTGACCTTCTGGTCGCGCCCTTGAAGTTGAACGTCAGATTGTCCAAATGCGGCCCGCGCAGCGTCGAGCAGTTACGGCGTTTGGTAAAACGCCGTAACTAACGTGCTCCGTACTGCTCGTAGTAGGCGTCGATGGCGGTCTTGAGCTCGTCGTCGATGACAACCTTGCCGTCGATCTCGTGGTTGTAGAGGGTCTCGACGACCTCAGCCATGGAGACGATGCTCGCGACGGGGAAACCGTACTTGGCCTCGATCTCCTTCTGCGCGGTGGTCACACCGCCCTTGCCGACCTCCATGCGGTTGAGGGACACGATCAGGCCCTTGATCTCGACATCGGCAGCAGCCTTGACCTTGGGATAGGTCTCGTCGATGGACTTGCCGCTGGTGGTAACGTCCTCGACCATGACCACACGGTCGCCGTCCTTGGGCTCATAACCCAGCAGGTTGCCCTTATCGGCACCGTGGTCCTTGGCCTCCTTGCGGTCGCAGCAGTACTTGACCTCCTTGCCGTACAGCTCGTGGTAGGCAATTGCGGTCACGACGGCCAGCGGAATACCCTTGTAGGCCGGTCCAAACAGCACATCAAAGTCGTCGCCAAAGTTATCGTGGATGGCCTGGGCGTAATACTCGCCCAGCTTCTTGAGCTGATAGCCCGTCACGTAAGCGCCGGCGTTCATAAAGAACGGGGACTGACGGCCGCTCTTGAGCGTAAAGCTGCCGAACTTAAGGACGTCGGACTCGACCATAAACTTGATGAACTCTTGCTTGTAAGCCTCCATGCGGGCTCCTCTCGTAATCGCGTACGTGCCTTCCAGTTTAGCGCAGGCGAAGCGTCGATGCGGGCGCGCTTTGGGGCCACGGCATTCTGTAAAGGCTTTGTCAGGGGGAATGGTTTTCCGAACAATGGGGTTGACATGTCAAACCCCCTCATCAAGAATACGGGCGGATTAAAAAGGGGTACGAGATACCCAAAGCGCGCTGCGCTCAGCCTTTAGGAGGTGTGCCATGGAAGGCAGTCCTAGTCGAAAAACCTGCATGTCGCCCTCGGCACGCCGCGAGGACTCCGCACACGCATAAACGCCACCGGCAGATCGCCAAAACCACCGCAAAGGCGCGCTGCACCCTTTGTGGGCTCAAGAGCTTGACGTGAGCGACATCTAGGTTTTTTGAAGCAAATACGACACGTACGCTAACTCCCCTCAACAAGGAGGACCCTATGCTGATGCTCAAAACCGTCACGGTACTCGAAGCCATCTCCAAGCGCCGCCGCACGGCGCGCCCTGCCGCTCATACCGGCCTGTCCAAGAACACCATATTCGCCGCCACCCATAGTGCCGAGGACGCCCTCGTACTGCTTGACGCCACGGCAAACGGCCTCACCGTCGAGCAGGCAACTGAGCGCCTGAACGCCGTCGGCCCCAACACCATCGAGGCAACGACCAAAACGCTCGCCCGACGCATCGCCGACGCGTTCATCGATCCCTTCGCCGGCATCCTCGCCGCGCTCGCACTGGTCTCGCTCTACATCGACGTGCTCGCCGTGCCCGAACCGCAGCGCGACCCCTCCACGGTCATCGTCATCGGCACCATGCTGCTGGTATCGGGCGGCATGAAGTTTATCCAGGAAGCCCGCAGCGGCAATGCGGCCGAGGCCCTCAAGGACCTGGTCTCCAACACTTGCACCGCCCTGCGCGACGGCGAGCGCATCGAGATCCCCTTCGACGAGCTCGTCCCCGGCGATGTAATCCGTCTCTCTGCCGGCTATATGGTGCCGGCAGATGCCCGCATCATCACCGCGCGCGACCTGTTTGTGATCGAGTCCGCACTCACCGGCGAGAGCGAGGCCGTCGAGAAGACCACCGCCGTCACCGTCGTCGAGGGCGCCGACGGCTCCGCACTGCCACTCTCTGCCTGCAAGAACATCGTCTTTACCGGCACCTCCGTGCAAAACGGCGCCGCCATGGCGCTTGTCGTTGCCACCGGCTCGGACACCTACCTGGGCGGCATCGCCAAGATGCTCAACGGGCGCGGCGAAAAGAGCGCGTTTGACCGCGGCGTCTCGAGCGTCTCCATGCTGCTGGTGCGCCTGATGCTCGTTATGGCGCCGGCCGTCTTTGCCATCAACGCCGCCACCAAGGGCAACGTCATCGACGCGCTGCTGTTCGCCACGAGCGTGGCCGTGGGCATCACGCCGCAGATGCTTCCCGTCATCGTGACCACGAGCCTGTCGCAGGGCGCCAAGGACCTCGCCCGTCGCCAGGTTATCGTCAAGGAGCTGCCGGCGATTCAAAACCTCGGAGCGATGGACGTCCTGTGCTGCGACAAGACCGGCACCCTCACCGAAGACCGCATCGTGCTCGAGCGCTACCTCAACACCGATGGCAACGAGGACGCGCGCGTGCTGCGCCATGCGTTTTTGAACAGCTTCTTCCAGACCGGCCTCAAAAATCTTATCGACCTGGCCGTAATCGACCGTGCCGATGTGACGCCCTCGACCGTCGTGCCCGATTCCATGCTGGGCCAGAGCCTGCGCGACCGCTATACCAAGGTCGACGAGGTGCCCTTCGATTTCTCGCGCCGTCGCCTGAGCGTAGTTGTCGCCGACTCCCAAGGCAAAACCCAGATGGTTACCAAGGGAGCTGCCGAGGAAATGCTCGAGATCTGCTCCTTTGTCGAGGTCGATGGCATCGCCCGGCCGCTCGCCGAAGACAAGCTCGCCCAGATTCGCAAGCAGGTCGCCGATCTTAACGCCGAGGGCCTGCGTGTGATTGCCGTGGCACAGAAGACCGATCCGCGCTGCGTGGGCGAGTTTGGCATCGCCGACGAATGCGACATGGTGCTGATGGGCTTTTTGGCCTTCCTCGATCCGCCCAAAGCAAGTGCCGCGGGCGCCGTCGCCACCCTCGAGGCCAAGGGCGTGGCGGTCAAGGTCCTAACCGGCGACAACGACCGCGTCGCCGCCACCGTCTGCGAGCAGATCGGTATCGATGCGAGCAACGTCTTGCTCGGCTCCGAGATCGATGCGCTCGATGACGCCGAACTTGCCGAGCGCGCCGAGAAAACCCACCTCTTCGCCAAGCTCTCGCCGCTGCAGAAGGCGCGCCTGGTACGTGTCATGCGCGAGATGCTCGGCCACACCGTGGGCTTTATGGGCGACGGCATCAACGACGCCGCCGCCATGCGTGCGAGCGATTGCGGCATCTCGGTCGATTCGGCCGTCGATATTGCCAAGGAATCCGCCGATATCATCTTGCTTCAGAAGGACCTGGGCGTGCTCGAGCGCGGCACCATCGAAGGCCGCCGCACTTACGGCAACCTGCTCAAGTACCTCAAGACCACGGTGAGCTCCAACTTTGGCAATGTGCTGTCCGTGACCGTCGCGAGCCTGTTCTTGCCGTTTTTGCCCATGAGCGCCCTGCAGCTGGTACTGCTGTCGCTGGTCTACGAGATCGTGTGCATCGCACTGCCGTGGGACACCGTCGATGACGCCTGGACTGCCCGCCCGCGTGCCTGGGACGCCGCGTCCATCAAGGGCTTTATGCTCGAGCTGGGCCCCGTGAGCTCGCTGTTTGACATCGTGACCTTCGCCGCGCTCTTCTTTGTCGTGTGCCCCGCCGCCGTGGACGCAAGCTGGTCCGAGCTTGCCGCCGCGGGCGACGTCGCGGGTATGGCGACCTTTGCTGCGCTCTTCCAGAGCGGCTGGTTTGTCGAGTCCATGTGGTCGCAGACACTCGTGGTCCACATGCTGCGCTCCCCGCATCTGCCGAGCCCGCGCGACCACGCCGCGCCCGCATTGTGCGTTCTTACCGTGCTGGGCCTGGCGCTCGTCACCTGGCTGCCGGCAAGCCCCATCGCCGATGCGCTCGGCCTCATGCCACTGCCCACGAGCTTTTTTGGGCTGCTCATTGGCATCGTTACCGCCTATATCGCGCTCACCCAGCTGGCAAAGCGCCGCTACATTGCCCGCCACGGCGAGCTGCTGTAGCAAGTAGACGGAAAACACCCTGCCAGCTGCCGTTGCCACTACCACAGCTGCCAACGCCGCTGCCGTTGCCTCTGCCGCCGCCGCAGTCTATCCCCCCAGCAGTTGCGGTGAAATAGTTCCTGTTTAAAGCCCCGTGACTTTTATTTAGGGACTATTCCACCGCAACTTATTGGGAGATTAGCTAGTCCTTGGGCGTCCAGGACCAGAAGAAGTTGATGAGGGCCACGCGCGAGGCGGTACCGGCCTTTTTGTTGATCGAAGAAATGTGGCGATAGAGCGTGGAGCGCGAAAGGAAGAGCGTTGTGGCGATGTCCTGAACGCTCTGGTCCGAAACGACCAAGACCTCAAGAATATCGCGCTCGCGCTCTGTAAGCCCAAAAGTGGCGACGAAAGCATCGAGGCGTTCATCGGACGTGAGTTCCGCTGCCTCCACGGGCTCGGGGTCGGAGCATGTGGGCGCAAGATCCCCACCAAGATCGTCGGTGGCAAGCGGCAGGCCATCCTGCATCACGGCGTCATCGGCTCGTTGCCCCAACTGCCCCAGCAGCGTAATCGCAATGCCCACAAACATCACGAGCGCCGCACCGACCGCAGCCAGCACGTTTTGACTCAAGATGATCGCCACCGCCGGCGCCGTCACGAGCATCGAGCACACGTTGTTGACGACGCGACCCATGCACGGCCAAAAATATGACCAGCGCGCATAGAGCGAGACGGCGGCATATTTTGTGGTAAAGAACACCACGAAAAAGCCCGAGCCCAGATAAAAGATGATCGTGGCAGCGAGCTCGTTGCCGCCATTGCCGTCGACGATGAGCACAAAAAACGAAAGCGTGGACAGTATGGCGGCGCATGTCATGCCGATATTCATATACGAACGGCCGTGCAGGTCAAATAGTGCGCCAGCGGCCAACGAGCTCACGACAAGCAGCAGGCGTGGCCAATCGCCCAAATCGACGGCTCCGACAGCATGCAAGGTCGTGAAGCCCGCGTTGAGAGCGGCGAATACGCCGGAAAGGTACGCCGTCGCTACGGTCAGGCGAACTACGGCACGACGGAATGCCGCCTTTGCCTCGGGATCGTCTTGCCACTTGGCGCCATATTCCAAAGCATCTACCGAAAGACCGGCAGCACTGGGTTCAAAGCTGGGATCGGACTCGTCGCGCAGCTTGGCGCGTCGGGCGCCGTGGAGCGACGCCACCTGCGCGATCGCACAGACGACCAGAACAGCCTGCTGAGGAATGCCGGCAGGCATCACCATGTGGTTGAGCACCTGCACCAGAACGCCCATGGCGTAGGAAAGTGCAGCCGCACGCGCCAAGCAGGGCGTCCGTGCAAAGCGCCGCGCAAAGTTTGCGTGGGCAGTCGATCCGCAGTAGCCCAGCGCGCAGCACGCCACCAAACCGCCGGCAATTACCACCTCAACCTGAACCGCCATAATCAACAGCAGCAATGCCGCCACCAGCAAAACGCCCGTGACGTCACTCGTTGCTTCAATGGCATGGGGACGGCGATAGTACAGAATGGGACGCACAAAGAAGCCAATCACGCTCGCGCCGATGACAAGGCTCTCATAAATAACGACCTCGTTCGGAGACACGAACTCGGCCATGCGCACATCAAAAAGATACTCGCACGCCAAAAACGTGAAGAAGAACAGCGCCAGGCATATAATCTCCCGAATGCCTCGACGCAAATATGCGGTTGTGTCTCCCATGTCCCTCATGGTTAACCCCCAGCCGGTCAATTGTCTGGAAATCTATTTTAATAAAGAACCAGTCTCAATATCGAAGCCGAGCTCGAAATGCTGCAAATTTGACCCCAGCCGTCCACATCACGCCGCGGTTTTGAGCCTCATGGACCAGAAGGGACACGCGCGGCCTCAAGCTCGGCAAGGAGTGTCTCCAACTACCACTCATTTAAGTACGTCCCCAATGAGTGGCGCCCAGCGACTAGTCGTTTAAGAACGTCCATTACAGTCGAAATTGTCAGCCCGGGACCGTCTCGGGCTACGATTGAGGCACGCCCAGAACGGGCCGCCGACCGGGCGCCCGCGCACGGCCGAACGTCCCTGCCCC
>URGG01000082.1 GCA_900547345.1 uncultured Collinsella sp.
AGAAGCCCTCGCCGCACGAAGTGCGCAGCGAGGGCTTCTTGCATGTCCGAGGACGCGCTGGGAGGGAACTTGCTCTCTGCCCGGACGTGCTCGCCAAGAGCTGTAAGGCAGCTTATGCGACGGTGTAAACCCAGTTGTGCTTATCCTCGACAGCACCGGACTGGATACCAGTCAGGGTCTCGCGGAGCTTCTTCATCACAGGACCGATCTCGGTGTAGCCAGCCGGGAAGGTCACGGTCTCGTCGGCACCATAGACCTTGTTGTCGATCTCGCCGACCGGGGAGATAACGGCAGCGGTGCCGCACAGACCGCACTCCACAAAGGTGCCGGCCTTGACCTCGGCCCACTCGACAGGACGCTGGTCAACGGTCATACCCAGGTCCTCGGCGACCTGAACGAGCGAGCGACGGGTGATGGAGGGCAGGATGGAGTCGGTGTGCGACTGCGGAACGACGAGGGTGCCGTCCTCCTTCACGAACAGAACGTTCGCGCCGCCAGTCTCCTCGACATAGGTGCGGGACTCGGAGTCGAGATACAGGTTCTCGGCATAGCCCTCGCGGTGAGCCTCCATCGTGGGCTTAAGGGACATGGCGTAGTTGAGGCCGGCCTTGATGTTGCCGGTGCCGTGCGGTGCAGCGCGGTCGTACTCGGAAACGCGCAGCTTGACGGGCTTGAGGCCACCCTTAAAGTACGGACCGACCGGGGTCACGAGAATGCGGAACGTGTACTCAGGAGCGGGAGCCACGCCGATCACGTCACCGGAGCCGATCATAAACGGACGCACATACAGGGTTGCGCCAGAGCCGAAGGGCGGAACCCATGCGGCGTTGGCAGAGACGACCTGCTTGACGGCCTCGACAAACTTGTCCTTGGGGAACGGGGGCATCTCCAGACGCTGGGCGGAGTTGTACATACGCTCGGCGTTCATATCGGGACGGAAGCAGACGATGCTGCCGTCCTCGGCGGTGTAGGCCTTCAGGCCCTCAAAGACCTCCTGGCAGTAATGGAAGATGCCGCCGCACTCGGAGACATGCAGGGTGTGGTCGGTGGTCAGGCCGCCCTCGTCCCACTCGCCATCCTTCCAATGGGCCTCGTAGCTGTAATCGGTCTTCATGTAGCCAAAGCCGAGGCTACCCCAATCGATATCCTTCTTCTCGACAGTCATATGTCGCTCCTTACATACACGGTTGCATACTCGCGAACCCGCACGCAAGGACCGAGGCCGGCCGCGTCGCAACGTCGCATACCCGGAGCGTAGAGCCGGGCAGGACACGCGGGCAGCATCAAAGCCGTTGGCGCGTCGATTCGCATGCAGGTGATTGTACTCCCCGCACGCCTTGGATAAAACGTTTTTCTTTAACTAAGTAAAGTATTTTCATTTGCCTTCAACACAAAAGGCCCGCCATCGAATCCGATGACGGGCCTTGGAATCAACGTCCGAAAACAAGCTCGGACTAGGCGTTCTTTATACCGAGCTTAGCCTTAACCAAGCCGACCACGGTCGGAATGATCGACACGGCGACGATGCCGATAATCAGCAGCTCAAAGTGCTCCTGCACAAAGGGAATGCCACCAAAGAAGTAACCCAGCAGCGTAAAGACCGTCGACCAGGTAATGCCGCCCAGCACGTTAAAGACGACAAAGTTGCGCCAATGCATGCCGCCCATGCCGGCGATAAAAGGCACAAAGGTTCGGATGAACGGGAAGAAGCGGCCGAGGAAGATGGCCAGATGGCCCCACTTATCCAGGAAATCCTCGGACTTTTTGATGCGCTCGGGCGTCATGGCCTTTACCTTGCCCGAGGCGATGATCTTGCGGCCAAAGAAGTGGCCGATCATAAAGTTGCACTGATCGCCCAGGATGGCTGCGGCCCATGCGGTGGCCAAAAGCGCCACGATGTTAAAGCCGCCGTTGTGGGCAAAGAAGCCCGAGGCGAACAGCAACGAATCGCCGGGAAGGAACGGGAAGAACACCACGCCCGTCTCGATAAAGATGATCAAGAACACGCAGCCGTAGGCCATAAGCGGGCCGGCGGCGATCCAGCTGGCAATCGCGGTGCGCGGATCTTTGAGCAGCTCGGCGATAAAATTGATGAAACCCATGAAGTAAAACCTCTCAGTTGTGGGCGCGGACACGTCCAAGTTGACCAGTATACGGTTGCGGCGCGAGCACGGGCCAAACCCCTCAAAAGTCTTACTTCATTACCAGCAAGTTTGCATAACTGACACCTGTCGCGCAAAGCCGCCAAGATTGTTCTTCCTAATCCCTAGCGAATCGCTATACTTTATTGAATCGCATTGCCATGGCGCTAAGGGAGGGCGGCCGGTGAGCTTTATCAATACCATTCGCGAGGACATCAAGACCGTCCAGGCGCAAGACCCCGCTGCGCAAAACGGTCTGGTCATCTTCCTTTCCTACCCCGGATTGCACGCCAAGTGGAACCACGTGCCCGAGCACTGGCTGTGGGAACACGGTCATCGATCTCTCGCCCGTGTGCTCTCGCAAATCACCCGCCACATCACCGGCGTCGAAATTCATCCCGCCGCGCAAATCGGCAAGCACTTCTTTATCGACCACGCCATGGGCGTCGTTATTGGCGAGACTGCCATCGTGGGCGACAACTGTGTGCTCTACCAGGGCGTCACGCTCGGCGGCACCGGCAACGAGACCGGCAAGCGCCACCCCACCCTGGGCAACAATGTCACGGTGGGCACGGGCGCCAAGGTGCTTGGCAACATCCACATCGGCAACAACGTCAAAATCGGCGGCAACTCGGTCGTCGTCAAGGACGTGCCCGACAACTGCACCGTCGTGGGCGTGCCCGGGCGCATCATCAAGCGCAACGGCTGCCGCGTGTTCGAGGAGAGCTTCGACGCCAAGCAGCATCGCGAGTACATGCCCGACGATGCCGCCGAGCAGTCCGCGCTCAACCGCCAGGGCATCACCGAGAATGCCCGCCGCGTCAAGGAACTCGAGCGAGAGGTGGCCGAGCTCAAGGCCCTCGTCGCCAAGCTCGTGGACGAGCGCTAGAGCCGGACGGCCACCGACAACATTGACGCCAACGCAAAGGCGCGCCAGAGGATTCACCCCCAGCGCGCCTTATTTGTGATGTGGCAAAGGGACTGTCCCTTTGTCACATTATGCGAACTGACTCAGATAGAGGTCGGCGTAAGCGCCCTCGGCCGCGAGCAGCTCCTTATGCGTGCCCTGCTCGATAATGTTGCCGTGGTCCATGACCAGAATCAGGTCGGCATCCACAATCGTCGACAGGCGATGCGCGATCACAAAGCTCGTGCGCCCATGCATGAGAGCGTCCATGGCACGGCCGATGGCAAGCTCGGTGCGCGTGTCCACGCTTGAGGTCGCCTCGTCCAGGATGAGAATCGCCGGGTTGTTGAGCAGCACGCGCGCAATGGTCAGCAGCTGACGCTGGCCCTGGCTGATACTTTCGGCATCGTTGGCCACGCGCGTGTCGTAGCCCTGCGGCATGGTGCGCACAAAGAAGTCGACCTGCGCGGCGCGTGCGGCCGCCACGATCTCATCGCGCGTTGCCTCGGGGCAGCCGTAGGCGATATTCTCGGCAATCGTTCCGTCGAACAGCCAGGCATCCTGCAACACCATGCCAAACTGCTGGCGCAGCTCGCCACGATCCATGCGGCTCGTGTCCACGCCGTCGAGCGTAATGCGCCCGCCGTCAATCTCGTAGAAGCGCATGAGCAGATTGATGAGCGTGGTTTTGCCCGCGCCCGTGGTTCCCACCACGGCGATCTTCTGGCCCGGCTCGGCGGTAAACGACACGTCGCGCATGAGCGACTTGTCGGGCGCGTAGCCAAAGCGCACATGCTCAAAAGCGACGCGGCCCTCCACGCGACCCGGCAGCTTGGCAGCCTCGCCCGGCCGCGGATCTGCCTCCATCTCGGGTTCATCGAGCAGGTCGAACACGCGCTCCGCACTCGCCAGCGCGCTCTGCAGCGAGTTGAAGGTAAACGACAGCTGCGTCATGGGCTCGGATGCCTCGTAGATAAACTGGAAGAACGCCTGGAACACGCCGACGGTCATGTGGCCGGCAACCAGCATGCTGCAGCCCACAATCGCAATCACGATCTGTGCCAGGCGGCCGATAAAGCGCACCGCGGGGCCGACGGCGTTAATCATGAAGTCGGCCTTGGCACTCACGCGCGCCAGCTCGCCCGAGGCCTGGTGCACCTCGGCAGAACTCTGACGCTCGCGGTTAAACGCGCGAATCACCAGACGGCCCGAGTAGCCTTCCTCAACCGCACTCGTAATCTTGGACACCCACTCCTGGCGCTCACCGGTCACGTCATGCGTGCGGCGCGAGACCACCTTGGTCACCAGCAGCGACAACGCCGTAAAGAACAAAAAGACGAGCGTGAGCGGCACGCTAAACACGAACATCACGCTCACGGCGCCCACCACGGTACCGATCGACACCAGAAGCTGCAGCAAGCCACGCTGCATGCTCTCGGACATCTTGTCCAGGTCGTTGGTCGCACGGCTGACGACCTCGCCGGGACGATGCGCGTCAAAGAAGGCAAGCGGCAGACGGTTGAGCTTTTGTGCGATGCGGTTGCGTAGGCGCAGGTTGAGGCGTTCGGCCACGCTCGACATCAAAAAGCTCTGGAGCGCGTAGAACGAGGCAGCGGCGGTCCAAATCATAAAGTAGATGAAGATGGTCCTGCCGCAGTTCTCCCAGGTGATGTTGAAGGTGGTGTCGTTGGCAAACGCCACCTGAATGTGGCTCCACAGCTCATCGATCACGCGGGCGCTATATGCCGGCGCAGCGGTGTTAAAGATGGCATAGAACACAATGCTCGCGAACACGATATAGAAGCGCCAATGGTCGCCGGCAGCCTCGCTCCACAGGCGGCGCACCGTCGCCCAGGTATCTCGAGGCGTCTCGTCCTCGTCTTCGTCGTCCACATCGCGCATGCGTTCCGCCTCGGCTCGGGCGCGCTCATCCTCCGCGCGCTCATTTTCCTCATAGAGCGCCTGGCGGCGAGCCTCGCGCGCGGCTGCAGCCTTGGCGGCCTCATCCAGCTCGGGTGCTACGGCAGCCTGGTCGACCGTTTTATCGGCAGCGTCCGCAGCGGCGGTATCAACAACACCGCCCTGTTTCTCGAGCTCCTCGGTCATGCTACTCACCTCCCTTCATTTGCGATTCCGCGATGGCACGGTACACCTCGCAGGTTTCCATAAGCTCGCCATGCGTGCCCAGGCCCACAACCTCGCCGTCCTTGAGCACGACGATCTGGTCGGCGTGCAAGATCGTCGAGATGCGCTGCGCGATGATGAGCACCGCGGCGTCACGCGTCTCGTCTTGCAACGCATGGCGCAGGGCGGCATCGGTCTTAAAGTCCAGGGCCGAGAAACTGTCATCGAAGATATATAGATCGGCATGCTTCATGAGCGCACGGGCGATAGCCAGACGCTGGCGCTGGCCGCCCGAAAAGTTCGTGCCGCCCTGCGCCACCGGGGTATCGAGTCCCTGCGGCTGATCGAGCACAAAGGTGCTCTGGGCAACCTGGAGTGCATGAAGCATGTCGGCCTCGGCCGCGTCTTCGTTGCCAAAGCGCAGATTGCTTGCCACGGTGCCCGAGAACAGCCACGCCTTTTGCGGCACATAGGCAATGCGCCCGCGAATCTCGTCTTGCGTAAGCTCGCGCAGGTCGACGCCGTCCAGGCGAATGGCGCCCTTGGTGGCGTCGTGGAAGCGCAGCAGGAGCTTGGCCACCGTCGACTTGCCCGAACCCGTCGAGCCGACGATCGCGGTCGTCTGACCGCGGCGACAGGTAAAGTTCAGATCGCACAGCGTGTCCTCGTCGGCATCGTCAAAACGAAACGACATATGGTCGAACACGGCAACCGCGCCGGTTCCGTCCTTTGAGTCGGACGTGCCCGCGTCGAGCGTTCGCTCACCATCGACGATACTCGGCTCAATCTCCAGCACCTGTTGCGCACGGTTGAGGCACGCAGCGGCACGCGGAAGCGTCAAAATCACCATCTGCGCCATCATCACAAAGAACAGAATCAGGATCGCGTACTCCAGCACCGCCGAGATGCTCGCGATCTGCATCGCATGGGCGCCCACCCGGTTACCGCCCACCCACAGCACCGCTACCTCGGCGATGTTCATCAAAAAGAAGCTGGAGCTGTCGAGCCCCACAAACAGGTGGTTGACCTTAATGGCGTTGTCCGCGTAATCGCTAAATACCTCGTCCAGGCGCTGCTCCTCGTGGCGCTCCTTATTGAAAGCGCGGATGACGCGAACGCCCACGATGTTCTCACGCAGCACCACGTTCATACGGTCGATAAAGCTCTGAAGGCGCATAAAAATCGGCGCGGCGTTAGCCACCGTAAAGACCGCCGCCACCAGCACGATCGCAACCACCACGCCCAGCAGCGTTCCCATGGCGGGATCGATGAACCAAGCAAAAATAATGCCCGCGACGGCCAAGAACGGCACCGGCAGCACCAACTGAATCGTCTGCAGAATGGCCTGCTGAATCACGTTGATGTCGTTGAGCGAGCGCGTGATCATCGACCCCGTGCCAAAGCGCTCAAAATCGCTGGCAGCGAGCTCGAGCGATTTGTCGTACACGGCATTGCGGATATCGCAGGCCACGTTGGCGGCCAGGCGCGCCGAAAGATAGCAGCCCAGCACCGTGCCGCCGCTAGCCATGCTGGTCGCGATAAACATGTATAGGCCGTTGCGTAAAATGTAGTCGACATCGCCCGTGGTAATACCGGTGTTGACCATGTTCGCCAGCATCGTGGGAACCAACAGCGTACCGACGTTATCCACCAGCAGCACCAGCAGCGTCACTACGACAAGCCCTCGATAGGGCTTCAAAAACCTCATTAGCAGTCGCACGACTCCCCCTCACGTCGATCTTGGATCTGACTTTCAGCTGCCACCTGCCGCTTAAATGTCTCGCACTCGTCGCCGAGCACCTGAGAGAATTTGCCGATCAAGCGCATTATCTCGCGCTGCTCACATGGCTCGAGGGCATCGAAGGCTCGCTGTTCGGCCTTGAGTGCCGGCAGCGCATAACGCTCGGCAAATCGCCTACCCTCTTCGGTCAGGCTCACAACCTTGTTCTTGCGACCGCCTTCGGCAAACTCAAGCGTGGCGAAACCCCGCGCCGTCAAGGTTTTAATGGCCGAATTGATGGTCTGTTTGCTATAGAACCATTCGCTTGTCAGACGACTCACAGCGATGCTACCGCCCGCCGTGCTGGTGTCGACGAGCATCCAATAGGCGCAGTCCGAAAGGCCGCAGGTGCGCGAGAACTCCGAATAGATATGGTCGAGTCCATTGAGCATCCGATCGAAATCGACCAGGCTAACTGCACTATTCATCTCTCCCGCCATTCGATTGTCCGAGTTTTGACCAATTTGTATTTCTAGATTAGTCCGAGTTTTGACTATCGTCAATAAGCTCGTTATATATACGGGCGACCCTATATAGCATATCGACAGAAAAAGACCGCCGGCGCGGAGGCGGCGCCGGCGGTCACGCGAGAATAGCGATGTATTTGCCCGTTAGGCAGCGACGGCCTCGTAGACCGTAGCGCTCGCAAAGCTGTCGTGCAGGCTCTTGCCGCAGATCCAAGGCAGCTCAACGACCTCGCAGACCGTATTGACCAGCTCGGAGCAGTCAGTAAAATGGCCCTTATCGTTGAGGGTCTCGCAATCCTGAACACGCCAATAGCCATCGGTGTGCGTGATGTAGTACTCGTGATCGTTGATCGACACGAAAGCTCGCGTCTTGGAACGCAGCAGCTTCAGAAATCCTTCGAAATCGGTCTCGACGACATCTCCAGCCTGGAACATGATAGTTACCTCCTGGCCCAGCGCCACCACAGCGCATTGATAAACGTTGGTACCCCTTTAGTAAAACCTTTATCAATGGATATGCGCCCATGATTTAGGCAAGTGGTAAAAAACCGCAGGGTAGACGGGATAAAACGTTTAACCATCCCACCGGTTTGTCACATTCTGGCTGAAGTTTTATGCAAACCAACTTTTCCACTTGGTAGCTTGCGTTGTTTGGGGCCGACTACGCGATTACGGTTTTGGTTCGGCGGGTAAGAACGAGGCATCGAAACCAACGTCAGGAGGACCCATGGAGACCATCGAAGCGCTCATCCACCGCCGCAGCTGCCGCAAATACAGCGATCGCCCTGTCGAGGCCGAGAAGCTCGCACGCATTATCGAAGCCGGCCAGTACGCGCCGAGCGGCATGGGACGCCAGCCGGTCACGTTCGTCGCCGTCACCGACCCCGCAACCGTCGAGCGCCTCTCGCAGCTCAACGCCCAAGTTATGGGCAGAGAGGGAGATCCCTTCTACGGCGCCAAGACCGTTGTGGTGGCGCTGGTCGACCGCAGCGTGCCCACGCACCTGGAAGACGGCTCGCTCGCCATGGGCAACCTGCTCAACGCAGCCTATGCGCTGGGCGTCGATTCGTGTTGGATCCACCGCGCGCACGAGGTCTTTGACTCACCCGAGGGACTGGAACTGCTGACCAAGTGGGGTCTGCCCGCCGACGGAAGCCTGCGCGGTGTGGGCAACTGCATTCTGGGCTATGCCGAGGGCACGCTTCCCGAAGCAAAGCCGCGCCGCGACAACGTGGTGTATGTTCCGCCGTTCTAACGAACGGCGGAAACGTTGGACCCGGGCGGGCCCCCCCGATGCTCAA
>URGG01000083.1 GCA_900547345.1 uncultured Collinsella sp.
CCAAGGTTGGGGTCGCGGGTTCGAGCCCCGTTGTCCGCTCCAAACGCAACAGCCTGGCTACCACGGTAGCCGGGCTTTTTTGTATCCATCGCATGGGCTCGAACCCGAGAGGGAGCGAGCGTTTTGGGTCGTGGCTGTGGCGTTGTTTGCCGCGAATGTCCACTTTGGGCGTATCATCGTGGGCATCTCGCATAACCTCGTTGCAAGGGAGATACGCCCCATGGCTACAGAAAAGTCTTCTTCGCGCTCATGGATGTCCGACGCCGCGATCTATCAGATCTACCCGCGCTCGTTTAAGGATTCGACTGGTTCGGGTCTGGGCGATATCGCGGGCATTACCCAGAAGATGGACTATCTTGAGCGGCTGGGTATCGAGGCCATCTGGCTGAGCCCGTTTTACCCATCGCCTCTTGTCGATGGTGGCTATGATGTGGCGGACTACTGCGATGTCGATCCACGTCTCGGCTCGCTTGACGACTTCGATGACATGATCGCTGCGGCTCACGCGCGCGGCATCAAGGTCATCGTCGACATCGTGCCCAACCATTCATCCAGCCAGCACCCCTGGTTCAAAGCCGCCCTTGCCGCCGGCCCCGGATCGCCCGAGCGCGCCCGTTATATCTTCCGCGATGGTCGCGGCGAGCATGGCGAGCTGCCTCCCACCAATTGGAATGCCAACTTTGGCGGCCCCGCATGGACGCGTGTTGCGGACGGTCAGTGGTATCTGCACATGTTTACGCCCGAGCAGCCGGACTTTGACTGGTCATGCCCTGAGGTTCACGCGCTCTTTTGCGACGTCCTGGCGTTTTGGAGCGATCGAGGCGTCGACGGCTTTCGCATTGATGTGGCGCAGGGTCTCGCCAAGGATCTCGACCGCGATGACCTCGACCGGTGGCATCTCGCCGAGGGCGATGACATGGTTGACGACGGCACCCATCCGCTGTGGGACCGCAATGAGGTCCACGAGATCTATCGCGAGTGGCGCCGCGTGTTCGACCGCTATAATCCGCCACGCAGCGCCGTTGCCGAGGCGTGGGTGCTGCCCGAGCGCCAGTATCTCTACGCGCGCCCCAGCGAGCTTGGCCAGACATTCAACTTTGAGTTTGCCAAGGCCACTTGGACCTATGATGACATGCACGCTGCAATCGAGGAGGGCTTGAAGGCGGCCATCGAATCCGATTCCGCCTCGACCTGGGTACTCTCCAACCACGACGTGCCGCGCGTGGCGACGCGCTATGCCCTGCCGCAAATCAAGGCGACGCGCTACCACCAGATTGCGCTCGACTGGCTCTTACGTGACGGGTCGTCTTATGACGAGGACCGTGAACTCGGCGAGCGCCGCGCGCGGGCGGCCCTTTTGCTTGAACTGGCGCTTCCGGGCTCGGCATACGTGTATCAGGGTGAGGAGCTCGGCCTTTTTGAGGTGGCTGATATCCCGTGGGCTGCACTCGAAGACCCTACTGCGACCAACACGCACGGACCGAAGCGTGAGAAGGGGCGCGACGGCTGTCGTGTGCCCCTGCCGTGGGTGGCGGCGGACGATCCCGCGCATGGCGGATCGTTTGGGTTTTCGCCGGCAGACGCCGATGCGGCGCCCCATCTGCCGCAGCCTGCATGGTTTTCCGATTATGCTGCCGATAGGGAAGAAGTGGACCCGACATCGATGCTTGCGCTCTATCGTGACGCCCTCTGGCTGCGGCGCAAGCTGCGCGGGTGCGCCAACGATCTTGCGTGGCTCGATCTTGACGGGCGCACCGGTCTTGCGGATGGTGCCGAGGGCGCTGCGGGCGGCGTCATCGCCTATCGCCGCGATAACGGCTGGACGTGTGTGACGAACTTCGGTGCAGCACCCGTGGAGCTGCCGGCGGGCAGGGTCCTGCTCACCTCATCACCGCTTGCAGACGGCAGGCTCACGCAGGACAGCTCTGCCTGGATCATGCTCGGTGAGATGTAGGGGCATCTCGCTGCGAGCCTGCGTTTGTCCGCGCCTTTCGTGACGACTGATGCCCTCGCGAGAGCGTCGCAAAACTTTTTAAAAAAGTTCTTGCATTTGGGTGGATCATCCCGTATATTAAAACCTCGCAGGCGGACATGGCTCAGTTGGTAGAGCACAACCTTGCCAAGGTTGGGGTCGCGGGTTCGAGCCCCGTTGTCCGCTCCATTTGGGCGTTTAGCTCAGGGGGAGAGCGCTTCCCTGACACGGAAGAGGTCAGAAGTTCAAATCTTCTAACGCCCACCAAATGTTCGCAGCTCAGAGGCTATGTCTCTGGGCTGTTTTGCTTTATGTCGCCAAGTACGCCGCCAAATAACCACCAAATGCTGATCCAAGGTCTGTATGCGATGGCCTTCGCATCCCGTAGGGGTGCCGGCGGATTGCGCACGTCCTGGCCGATCGTGACCGCAACATGTTGGTCAAGCATAATCTTTTGGATTCTTTTGGCGTGAGCGGTTTGGTTTTGGTAGGATTTGTCAGCGGCTTGACTAAGGGGGTTTTATAACTGCCATGCAGGTAGCCGTGTTGGTAACGTTTTACCGACTTGCCAAGAACCCCTCATTTTTAATGCGTCTGCAAAATGACTAATTGCTTTGACCTGCTGAAACACTATATGTTGTGTTTGACCTAAAAAAAGAATACAGGATATAGATGCGTCTTTGTCGTATGATAGATGGCGGACAGAGAACGAAGACCTTAACTGCCTCTTTTGAACGTGTCCTTGAGCCGCTTGATCGGCTCCAGGGAATGTCCGCATGGAGGCTTATGGTTTATCGAGAACACAGATTGCGCGACGGCGCCGCAAGACAGGGGCAAGCCCTGCCGGGTATCGTTTGGCTCTGAAGCGCGATGAGGCTACGATGCGAAAGAGGCAAGAGGATGAAGATCATCAAGCGCAGCGGCACCGAGGTTGTCTTTGACATCGATAAGATCGTCAATGCCATCCGCGCCGCAAACTTGGAGGTCGAGGAGAGCTCTCGTCTTACCGACCGCCAGGTGGTTTACGCGGCACAAAACGTCGCCGAGGCATGTGAAAACGCGGGCCACACCGTGTCGGTCGAGGAGATTCAGGATCTGGTCGAGGACGAGATTATGCGTCTCGACTGCTACGAGGTCGCTCGCCATTACATCATCTATCGCTATGTTCAGAGCCTGAAGCGTCAGAAGAACACGACCGACGACAAGATTCTGTCGCTGATTGAGTGCAATAACGAAGAGGTCAAGCAGGAGAACTCCAACAAGAACCCGACCGTCAATTCCGTTCAGCGTGACTACATGGCCGGCGAGATTTCCAAGGACCTGACCCAGCGCGTGCTGCTGCCCCAGGAGATTGTGGATGCCCATAATGAGGGCCTGATCCATTTCCACGATTCGGATTACTTTGCCCAGCACATGCACAACTGCGATCTGGTGAACCTGGAGGACATGCTCCAGAACGGCACGGTTATCTCGGGCACGTTGATCGAGAAGCCGCACAGCTTCTCGACCGCCTGCAACATCGCGACGCAGATCATCGCCCAGGTTGCTTCCTCCCAGTACGGTGGCCAGTCGATTTCGCTGACCCATCTTGCCCCGTTCGTCGAGGTGAGCCGTCAAAAGATTCGCGGCGAGGTCGCTCGCGAGCTTGAGGAGCTCGGCGTCTCTGCGTCTGCCGAGAAGGTCCGTGAGGTCGTTGAGGACCGTCTGCGTGACGAGATCCGTCGCGGCGTCCAGACGATTCAGTATCAGGTCGTGACCCTTATGACCACCAATGGCCAGGCGCCGTTCGTGACGGTCTTTATGTATCTTAACGAGGCCCGTACGCCTCAGGAGAAGCACGACCTTGCCATGATCGTGGAGGAGACGCTTCGCCAGCGCTACGAGGGCGTTAAGAACGAGGCCGGCGTGTGGATTACCCCGGCATTCCCCAAGCTTATCTATGTACTCGAGGACGATAACGTTCACGAGGATTCCCCGTACTTCTACCTGACCCAGCTGGCTGCCAAGTGCACCGCCAAGCGCATGGTTCCCGACTACATCTCCGAGAAGAAGATGCGCGAGCTCAAGCTGTCGAAGGGCGAGACCGCGGGCAACGGCGACTGCTATACCTGCATGGGTTGTCGCAGCTTCCTGACGCCCGACCGCTCGGGCAACGGCTTTAACAACGTTGCCAACGCGCTGAACTACGACCCGAACAAGCCCAAGTACTACGGTCGCTTTAACCAGGGCGTTGTGACCATCAACCTGCCCGATGTCGCCCTGAGCTCGCATCAGGACATGGACAAGTTCTGGAAGATCTTCGACGAGCGCCTTGAGCTGTGCCACCGCGCCCTGCTGTGCCGCCATGAGCGTCTGATGGGCACGCTTTCTGACGCCGCACCGATTCTGTGGCAGTACGGCGCCCTCGCTCGTCTGAAGAAGGGCGAGACGATCGACAAGCTGCTCGTGGGCGGTTACTCCACCATTAGTCTGGGTTATGCCGGCCTGTACGAGTGCGTCAAGTACATGACGGGCCACAGCCACACCGAGAAGGAGGGCACGCCGTTTGCCATGGCCGTCATGCAGCGCATGAACGACAAGTGCGCGGAGTGGAAGGCCGAAAGCGATATTGACTTCTCGCTGTACGGTACCCCGCTTGAGTCGACGACCTACAAGTTCGCCAAGTGCCTGCAGCGTCGTTTTGGCATCATCCCGGGCGTGACGGACAAGGGCTACATCACCAACAGCTACCACGTCCACGTGTCCGAGGAGATCGACGCATTCGACAAGCTCAAGTTCGAGGGTATGTTCCAGCAGCTTTCGCCGGGCGGTGCCATCTCCTACGTCGAGGTTCCCAACATGCAGGACAACCTCAAGGCTGTCATTCGCGTGATGCAGTACATCTACGACAACATCATGTACGCCGAGCTCAACACCAAGAGCGACTACTGCCAGGTGTGCGGCTACGACGGTGAGATCAAGATTGTCGAGGATGACGGCAAGCTGGTGTGGGAGTGCCCCAATTGCGGCAATCGTGACCAGGAGAAGATGAATGTCGCTCGTCGTACGTGCGGCTACATCGGTACCCAGTTCTGGAACCAGGGCCGAACCGAGGAGATCCGCGACCGCGTGCTGCATCTCTAATAACCATCCCAGGCCGCCCCGTAGCGAGGCCTCGGGCCTTTACTCGCTATTTCGGACAGTCCTGGCTCACGACGGAGGCGCCACTGGCGCCTCCTGTTCGTGCGGAACTCATATCGAGCAAAGGCCCGGGGCCTCGCTACGGGGCAGCCAAGTTGATGTAGCTGAGATGCAGCATGCGGCCTGCTCACTCCTCGAAGTTCTTAGCGGAAATGAGTTGACTTGCAACAACGCTTTGCTTGCGATGGCGGTTGAGCTGCAACAAAGTTTTTATTGGACCTCGAACCCTATACTCGATGTTCGCTTCGTTCATTGAGTTGCCCTTTGCATGAGGCCGGGACATATCGTCCCGCCCGTAGTTTCGCAGGCCGAAGGCCGAGAATGTTTGAGGACGGGATGATATGTCCCGGCCTCCCGGGAGAGTTACCTATGAACTACGCGAACATTAAGTATTTCGACATTGCTGATGGGGAAGGCGTTCGTACTTCTCTGTTTGTGAGCGGGTGCCGTCGCGGGTGCAAGAACTGCTTTAACTCCGTCGCGTGGGACTTTGCCGCGGGTGAACCGTTCGATCGTGTCGTCGAGGACAAGATTATCGAGAGCCTCGACCATCCCTTTATCGATGGCCTGACGATTCTGGGCGGCGAGCCTATGGAGCCCGAGAATCAGGCGGGGCTTGTTGACTTTATCGAACGCGTGCGTGCGGCCTATCCCGCGGGGTCGGGCAAGACCATTTGGTGCTTTACCGGCGACGTGCTCGAGGAGCTTATGCCGGGTGGTCGTCACCATACCGAGGCGACGGACCGTATCCTTGCCTGCCTCGATATGTTGGTGGATGGCCCGTTTGTTCAGGATCTGTACGATATCTCATTGCGTTTTAGGGGCTCGAGCAATCAGCGCGTGATTGATATGAACGCCACGCGCGCCCGTGCTGTGCGCGAGGGCGTTGCGCTTTGCGACGCTGTGGAGCTTTGGCGGGACGATCCGGTCTATTCGACCCATACTATGTAGCTTGTGGCCGATGCCAAAGGGCGTGGTACCATAGCGCGAACGCAAAATCGGAAAAGTGAGGCCCAGATGGTCGATCAGGAAAAAGTCGAGGCCGCCATTAAGCTGTTGCTTGAGGGCATAGGCGAGGACCCAACTCGTGAGGGCCTGCTGGAGACCCCGGCGCGCGTTGCCCGTATGTATGGTGAGATCGCCGGTGGTATGGACCAGAGTGCCGAGGAGCACCTGTCCAAAACCTTTGCCGTCGCTTCGAACGATTTGGTTATCGAGCGCGACATCACGTTTTACTCGCTGTGCGAGCATCATCTGCTGCCGTTTTACGGCAAGGCTGCCATTGGCTATATCCCCAACGGCCGTGTCGCAGGGCTTTCCAAGCTCGCCCGCACGGTTGAGGTTTATGCCCGCCGTCTACAGCTGCAGGAGCAGCTGTGTGCGCAGGTTGCCGACGCTCTCATGGATTATCTCGCTCCCCAGGGAGCGATTGTGCTCATGGAAGCCGAGCATATGTGTATGACCATGCGCGGCGTGCAAAAGCCTGGCACCAAGACCGTGACGCTCGCTCGCCGCGGCGTCTTTGAGACCGATCCCGCGCTCGAGGAGCGTTTCTTTAGGATGCTGGGACGCTAACTATGAGAGTCGTCAACGACTTTGCATCGAAGACCGATGAGGGGACGTCGCGTCGCGGCTTTATGGCTTCGGGCTTGGCCCCCTTTGGTGCCATGCCTCGCATTGATTACATTTGTGCCAACGGGCTGTTCCGGCGGCATCTGGGCAACATTGCGCAGTTGGAATCGGGGCGCATCTTCTGCCGCCACGGTATTGACCATCTGCTCGATGTCTCTCGCATTATGTGGATCAAGAATCTCGAGGAGCAGCTCGAATTTGACCGCGAGGTCATCTACGCCACGGCACTTCTTCACGATATCGGCAAAGATGAACAGTATGAATCGGGTATATCCCATGATGTTGCAAGCGAACGCGTCGCTGATGCGATTCTCGGCGGCATGCCCGATGACGTGGCGTTTGAGCCGGCCGATGCCGCAGCCATTAAGACGGCCATTCTGGGCCATCGAAAGCTGCGCGTGAACAGCCAACCGCTTGAGCGTCTGCTCTATGCAGCCGACAAAGCGTCGCGCGCCTGCTTTGCATGCCCCGCGCGCAATGCTTGCAACTGGAGCGATGATAAAAAGAACCTGTCGATTCGCGTGTAGTTAGTTTGCGCGGTCGGGGTTCTAAACGAAGGAGACGATCGCGATGAGCAACAAGAAACTGCCCGAGAATGCAACCAAGACTGAAGGCGCCGAGCTCGCCCGCCGTGGAAGGGGCGAAATATCCACCGCAACGGCGGTGCCCCACGTGAGCTATGACGACCTTCGCCATGCCGACCGCATCACCGTTGAAGGTCTTGAGGTTTTTGCTAACCATGGCGTGTATCCCGAAGAGAACGCGCTGGGCCAGAAGTTCATCGTGTCCTTGGTACTCTATGCCGACCTGCGTGCAGCGGGGGAGCACGATAACCTGGACGCCTCGATTGACTATGGCTCGGTGTGCCACGATGTCGATGGCTATCTGCGCGAGCATACGTTTAAGCTCATCGAGGCTGCAGCTGAGGGTGTGGCCTCGATGCTGCTGCGTCGTTACCCCTTGCTGCTTGGCGTGCGCGTTAAGCTCGATAAGCCTTGGGCGCCCGTCGGTCTTCCCCTGGCAAGCTGCGGTGTCGAGATCGAGCGCGTGCGCTAACCGGTTCTAATATGTCTCTATGGGTGGCTGCTTGAGCCGCTGGGACAGTGCTCTATTGTTGGGGCAGTACGTGTCGAGCAGGGCGTGAAACCGCTGATTGTGGCTTGGCTCGAGCAAGTGGACGAGCTCGTGGGCGACAACCATGTCAAGGCACTCGACGGGGTAGGCGGCAAGTTCTCGTGCGATGCGAATGGCGCCGGTTTTGGGCGTGCATGATCCCCAGCGCGTTTTCATGCTGCGCACGGAAACGCGGGAAACGGCGACACCCATTGCGATTTCGTATGCGTGCATAATATCGCGCAGCGCCGATGTGACCTCGGACGTATAGAGCTGGTCAATATGGGCTTGGATCTCACTGGGCGTTAAGCCGTCGAGGGTCGCGTTCCACTTGGCCTGCGGACGTTCGTCTAGCTCGTCGGTACCCATAAAACTTGCGAAGGTGGCCTGCTTGGGCCGCGGTGCGGGTGACTTAAAGTTGTGATCGAGCGCATCTTGTACCGTGATGGGCTTGCCCCAAAGTGCAATGATGGACGAGGGACTGAGCGACTCCTGTGCCGTCGTCTGACGTTGCTCGCGCTGGGCAAGTCGGCTGATAATCCAGGCGCTGTTGCGCTTCACAAACGCTTCGATATGCTCGCGGCTGGCGCCGAGCGGTGCGCTGGCGTGGACCTCGCCGCTCGATGTGACGCGTAGGTTGAAGTTCTTGACGCGCTTTTTGGTAACGACGACGGGGATGGGCGTCCCATC
>URGG01000084.1 GCA_900547345.1 uncultured Collinsella sp.
CGGCAACAACCGCCGCGGCAGAGGTATCGAGCTGCACCGTCGCGTGCGTACGAGCGGGCGCAGCGACCTCACCGGCGTGCATCACGATAACGCCGCAGGTGCTCGTCGCGACAAACTCGACCATCTTGGGGTCGGTGAAGCCCGTCACGTCGTTGACGATCGAGGCGCCGCAGCGCACGGCCGCCTTGGCAACCGCCACATGGCGCGTGTCGATCGAGACGATGGCGCCCTCTTTGGCCAGCGCGCGTACCACAGGCAGCACGCGGCGAGCCTCCTCGTCGGGGTTGACCGGGGTAAAGCCGGGGCGCGTGGACTCGCCGCCCACGTCGATGATGTCGGCGCCGGCGTCGAGCATCGCCAGGCCGTACTCGATGGCGGCATCCGGGTTGAAGTGCTCCCCGCCGTCGCTAAACGAATCGGGCGTCACGTTGAGGACGCCCATGATGCGCGGACGGTCAAAGCTGAGCTCGTACTTTCCGCACCGCCATGTCTTGCTATCGTTCGCCATGAACATCCTCCTAAAATGCCCGCGCCGCCGCGCTCGGACGCAGGCGGCGGGGTCGCTTTGCAATCAGTCTTTCTATTGTATCCGCGCACACGGGCTAGAACGCAAACGCGGCCGCGATGTCGCAAGAAATCAGCAGGTCGGCATTTGCATCCTGATCGGTGGGAGCAAGATTGCAAATGGCCAGCGTATCGCCGGTAAAGTAGCGCGTAAGGCCCGCCGCCGGATACACTACGAGCGAGGTCCCGCCCACGACGAGGGCATCAGCCGCGGCGATGGCGGCAACGGCACCAGTCAGCACGCGCTCATCGAGCGGCTCCTCGTAGAGCACCACATCGGGCTTAATGCGCCCGCCGCACGCAGGACACACGGGCACGCCCGCGGCGTCCTCGTGCTCGCGCGAGCAAATCCACTCGGCGCTATAGACCGCGCCGCACGACTGGCAAATGTTTCGATGGACCGATCCGTGCAGCTCGAACACACGCTGCGAGCCGGCCACCTGATGCAGGCCGTCGATATTTTGCGTCACCACGGCGTCGAGCTTGCCGGCGCGCTCCAGCTCGGCCAGCTTAGCGTGGCAGCGGTTGGGCTTGGCGTTAAGGGAGATCATCTTGGTCCGGTAGAAGTCGAAGAACTCGGCCGGATGCTCCTCGTAAAAGCTATGCGAGAGCATAGTCTCGGGCGGGTAGGCAAACTGCTGGTGATACAGGCCGTCCACGCTGCGGAAATCGGGGATGCCGCTCGCCGTGGAAACACCCGCGCCGCCAAAGAAGACCACGCGCTTGTGGGTGCCGAACAGCTCCGCCAGCGCGGCGGAGGCCTGCTTGGGGTCCGATATTGCCTGCGTCATATATGTCCTCCGTCCGTGTCTCCGGGACGGCGGCGTTCGCACTATCACTCGCGGACTCCGCCCCGCCCCTGTTGCGCTAATCTTAAGCCTGCCAACCCCGTCGAAAGGACACCATGCCTCAGACTTACACTTTCGCCTCGTGGAACGTCAACGGCCTGCGCGCCGTGCTCAAAAAGGACCCGAGCTTTATCCAAATCGCGCAAGAACTCGATGTCGATATCTTGGCGCTGCAGGAGACCAAGCTGCAGGAGGGCCAGGTCGATATTGACCTGGCCGGCTATCACCAAACCTGGAGCTACGCCGAGCGTAAAGGCTATTCGGGCACTGCGGTCTTTAGCCGCCAGGAACCGCTGCGCGTGCTGCACGCCGACGCACTGCTGCCCTACGCTGGCGAGGGCGAGGCGGCCGAGCTCGTCGCCCAAGCCACAACCGAGGGCCGCGTCTGCGCGCTCGAGTTCGACAAGTTTTGGTTTGTGGATGTCTACACGCCCAACGCCCAAAATGAGCTCGCGCGCATCGACGTGCGCATGGCCTGGGACGATGCCTATCGCGGCTTTTTGAGCGCGCTTGAGCGCGAGACCGGCAAGCCCGTTGTGACCTGCGGCGACTTTAACGTGGCGCACGAGGAGATCGACCTTAAGAACCCCAAGTCCAACCGCGGCAACGCCGGCTTTTCGGACGAGGAGCGCGGCAAGTTTACCGAGCTGCTCAACGCCGGCTTTACTGACACCTGGCGCGCAGCAAATCCCGACGTCGAGGGCGTCTACAGCTGGTGGAGCTACCGCTTTAATGCCCGCAAGAACAACGCAGGCTGGCGCATCGATTATTTCCTGGTAAGTGATTCAATCGCCACCGACGTTCGCGACACCGGTATCCGTGGCGACATCTTTGGCAGCGACCACTGTCCCGTCACCCTCACGCTAGAGCTCTAACCCCAGCTGATCCCCTGGGGACGGAGGAAAAGGGATCATCTGACCTCGTCCCCCTATAAGTTGCGGTGGAATAGTTCCTGCTTCGGCCCCAAACAGCCAAAAACGAGAACTATTCCACCGCAAGTTCGTAAGGGAACGCAACCAGCCCTACAGTCCGTACTTCACGACGACGCGGTTGATCCGTCGACACCAGGGCCTGTACAGGGCGGCCAAGAACACGCAGGTCGCGAGGCCGTGTGTGATATCGAACGGCACTGCCGTGGCAAGACGCGCCACGGCTCCCGCCCACGTGAGCGGCTGCACAAAACCGATGATGTCATACGCGTTGATCACCACGCCGTACAGCAAACCCGATGCAAAGCCGTACGCCATCAGGGCCGGCATGCGCACGGTTCCACCCGCACGGTCGAACGCGCCCGCATGCGCCAGCGCGCCGCCAACATAGCCAACCAGACCCCAGGCATACATCTGCCATGGCGTCCACATGCCCTGCCCAAAAAAGAAGTTGCTGGTCAGCGCCGCCAGCGCGCCGACTATAAAGCCGTTACGACGACCGAGTGTCGCCCCGGCGATAATGGCGATGGCACTCACGGGTTTAAAGTCGGGAATGGGGCCAAACAAGATGCGCCCCGCCGCGGCCAACGCCGCCAACACCAGCGTGGGCATAATCTGTCGCAGGCCCGGGCGCGACGCCTCGTAGCCCGCAAAGAACAGCGCGAGCACCAGCGCTACCACGACAAGCATGGCAAGCGCCGCCTGCTCAATGCCCGCCAGCAACGCCGCAGTCATCACTGCCGGCACCGCCAGGAGCAGCGGAATCTCCATTTTTGTGAGTAGGCGCGAGGCGCGATGATCCATCATCCCATCACGCCCTGTAGAACACGTTGTCGGAAAAAAAGTCGGCCGGCGGCTCCATGCAGGCAATCTCACCGTCGAACATCATGGCAATGTCATCGGCAACCTGCTCGGCAAAATCCAGATCGTGCGTGGCCATGATGACGGTACCGCCAGCCTCCGCATGGCCACGCAGGGCGCGGGCGATGATGCGGCGGCTGGCCAGGTCCAAGCCCTTGGTGGGCTCATCGAGCAATAGCAGTTCGGGGCCAATCAGCAGCAGTTTTGCCAATGCAAGCAGTTGACGCTGTCCGCCCGAAAGATCGTACGGGTGGCGCCCATCCAGGCCCGACAGCCCCAGGCTCGCCGCGCGCTCCCGCGCCACAGCCTCGTCATATCCGCAGGTCGAAGCCCATTCCATCAGCTCATCGCGCACCGTCTCGGCAACCAGCAACGCCTTGGGATTCTGAGGCAGCAGCGCTGCCGATCCCGCCCCGCGCTCCATATGCCCACGCTGCAACTTGACCGTCTTGGCCAGCACCGAAAGCATTGTCGACTTCCCGCAGCCGTTACCACCCACAACCGCATGCACCGCGCCAGCCGAGAACGCCGCATCGAGCCCACGCAGCACCCAGCCGGACGCCCGATCGTAGCGAAACCAGCCCTCGCGAATAGCTGCCGCCGCACTCGTCGCCGCCACCTGCGCGGGCCAGCAAGAGTCCAAAGCCAAAAGTCCCTCGCGACTACCCAAACTCGCTAGGTCAACCACCTCGCACACGCGTCCGCCCTCAATCCGGTACGCGCACGTCGCGTATTCGAGCATTGGGCGCGGCTGATGCGTCGCCACAACAACCGTGCAGCCCAACTCGCGATTCACACGAAACAGCGCGTGCAGGAAATTCTTCTCCGCAACCGGATCAAGCTGAGACGTGGGCTCGTCGAGCAGCAGCACGCGCGGGCGCAACGCCAGCACAGCTGCCAGCGACAGCAGCTGTTTGCGTCCACCCGAAAGCGTATCGGTATCGCGGTGGAGCCAATCCTCCAACCCAAAGAAATAGCTGGTCTCGGCCACGCGACGGCGCATCTCGTCGCGCGACATGCCTAAGTTTTCCAGACCAAACGCCATCTCGTGCCACACGGTTTCGCACACGATCTGGTTCTCGGGGTCCTGAAACACATAGCCCACGCGCTCCGCGGACGCCCGAACATCCATGTCGGCAACGCTCTCGCCCAGCACGCGCAGCTCGCCAGCGCATTCACCCGTCGGCGAAATCTCGGGCTTGAGCAACGAGAGCAACGTCGACTTACCCGACCCAGTACCACCTACCAGCAGTGCAAACGCACCTTGGGGAACAGACCAGTCGAGCCCGTCGAGCACCGGCGCCTCGGCCCCGGGGTAGGCAAAGTGTAGGCCCCGTACCTCAATCGCGGGTACATCAGAGCCGCACGCCACGCCCGTTACCGAGCAGCTATCCAACCGGGTCATCAGCCAAACCTCTTCTCGTCAATCGCGTACAGCACGCAGGGCAGCGCCATCCAGGCCGCATATACGACATAGCCCAGCCACGGCGCCGGCGCCGATAGTTGCGGGTAAAACGAATACTGCGTCGTCGCGGTCCATGCCACCACCACCGCGGCGGCACCAAACAACGCAAGCCCAACCAGCGCGGCAACATCGCCGCGCCCCAGCCGATACCGCGCGTACGTCGTTCGACGCGTCGCAGCACCCCATCCGCGCGAGCGCATGGCGTCCGCGCGCTCCAGCGAATCCTCCATGCCCCAGCCCATCAACACACTCGATGCACGCAAACGCGAACGCACGGGGTCGGCCGGCGCGCGCCCCGGTACATCAATCGCATCCTGTACCGCCAGTACCGTACGACCGCGGCGCAAAAACTGCGGGATAAGCCGCATACACATCGAGATCATGAGCGCGATCACCGGCGCGGTGTTACCCAAAAGCGCAAGCACCTTGTCGTAGCTAAGCATCGATGCCGCAGCCTCAAACCACAGCACGCTCGCCACAAACAGCCCGCCCATGCATAGGCCGTAAACCATGCTCTCCAGATACACCGCGCGCATGCCAATACGGAACAGCTCTGTCGAGCCCGAGGCGCTAAACAGCGGGTTGAGCACCGCGATGATCAAAATCACCGGCAGCTGCCAGCGAAGCGCCCCCAACGTGCGCGCGGCGCCGCGCGTCGCAAACCCGTACGCCAGCCCGCCCGCAAGCGACAGCGCAATCAGCACCGGCTGCATCGAGAACATAGTGAGTCCCAGCGTCAGCACCATGTAGAGCGCTGGCACCGCCGGATGCGACATCGAAAATGCCGCGACGGGTTCGTTGCCCGATTCCTCTCGCATGATGTCCACGGGCATCCCCATCCTCTCGCTCAAGCGCCAACGCCGCAGCGCCGCCGCCATGCACAGCCAGCGCAAACACCACGCCGGCAGCAGCGACATCGGCCGTCACGCGCCAATCGCTACGCGCTCATCATATGCCTGCGGTATCATATTGCGCCGTGTATCGTTTCCAAACACACGTCTCTATAACGTAACAGGAGATCACATGGACGCAACCGCAATTATCCTCGCCGCCGGCGAGGGCACCCGCATGAAGTCGAACCACTGCAAGGTTTCGCACAAGATCCTGGGCAAGCCCATGGTCCAGTGGATCGTCGACGCCACCATCAAGGCCGGCTGCAGCCGCGTCGTGGTCGTCATCGGCAGCCACGCCGACGAGATGCGCGCCCTTATCGACGGTGCCTACGCCAACAGTGCCACCAAGGTCGAGTGCGTCGAGCAGACCGAGCGCCTGGGCACCGGCCACGCCGTAAAGGTCGCGCTCGAGGCCTGCGGCATCACGCAAGGCCCCGTCGTCGTGCTCAACGGCGACCTACCGCTCATCACCGCCGACACCGTCGCCAAGTTCGCGCAGACCGTCGCTACCGGCGAGCTCGCCTGCACCGTCATGACCATGACCCCGCCCGACCCCTTCGGCTACGGCCGCATCAAGCTGGGTGCCGACGGCCAGATTGAGCGCATCATCGAGCAGAAGGACTGCACGCCCGAGCAGGCCGCCACGCTGCTCGAATGCAACGCCGGCTGCTACGCCTTCGACGGCGCGCAGCTCGCCGCCCACATTGACGAAATCGGCAACGACAACGCGCAGTCCGAGTACTACCTGCCCGACATGCTCGAGATCCTCAAGGGTCACGGCCAGGCGGTCTCCATCTTCCACTGTGACGACTACCGCGACGGCCTGGGCGTCAACAGCCGCATCCAGCTCGCGCAGCTCACCGCCATCGCGCGCGACCGCATCAACGAGCACTGGATGGCCGAGGGCGTTACCTTCATCGATCCCACGCAGGCCTGGATCGGCCCCGATGCCGTTATCGGCCGCGACACCGTCGTGTGGCCGCAAACGCACCTGATCGGCCACGTCACCGTGGGCGAGGAGTGCCAGCTCGGCCCCAACAGCCGCCTCACCGACACCACCGTCGGCAGCGGCTGCACCATCGATGAGACCATCGCCATCGAGGCCGTCATCGAGAACGGCGTCGACTGCGGCCCGCGCGCCTACCTGCGCCCGGGCACCCACATGCTCGACGGTTCCAAGGCCGGCACGCACGTGGAGATCAAGAAGTCCACGATCGGCGAGGGCTCCAAGGTTCCGCACCTGTCCTACATCGGCGACACCACCATGGGCTCCGGCGTCAACGTGGGCGCGGGCTCCATCACCTGCAACTACGACGGCGTGCACAAGCACAAGACCGTCATCGGCAAGGATGCCTTCATCGGTTCCGACACCATGATGGTCGCGCCCGCCCAGATCGGCGACGGCGCGCTCGTTGCCGCCGGCTCCGTCATCACCGAGCCGGTTCCGGCAGACGCACTCGGCCTGGGCCGCGCCCGTCAGGTAAATATCGAGGGCTGGGCCGCCGATTATCGCCGCCGTCTGCACGAGGACGACGAGGTATAACGTTTTACCAAGCATCTAAGGAGCTGTTTCCATGGGGACGGCTCCTTTTTCTATCGTGACCTGCGCGACCGGATGAGTGGTCGGTTCGTGTCCGTTGACGGTAAAGACGTTATCAAGGCTCGATAAGCCCCGTCACGCGGTTACAATGCAACAAGGCATCTATATGGCATTCGATGTATAAAGGAGAAGGGTAATGCCGATTAATGATCCCGAGAAGTCGGAGAATATGCGCAAGTCCATCCGCGTGTATTCCGGTTCCTCCAACCGTCCCCTCGCTCAGAAGATCGCTGAGTACCTTGGGGTCGAGCTTTCGGGCCTTACGCTAAAGCAGTTCGCCAACGGTGAGATTTACGCCCGCTACGACGAGACCGTCCGCGGCGCCGACGTCTTCCTGATTCAGTCCGTGGCCGGCGGCAACGTCAACGACATGCTCATGGAGCTGCTCATCGCCACCGACGCTGCCAAGCGCGCATCCGCCCGCTCCATCACCGCCGTTATCACCCACTACGGCTATGCCCGCCAGGACCGCAAGGCCGGCCCGCGCGAGCCCATCACCGCCCGCCTCGTCGCCAACCTGCTCGAGCGCGCCGGCGTCGACCGCATCATCACTCTCGACCTGCACCAGGGTCAGATCCAGGGCTTCTTCGATATCCCGGTTAACCACCTGTCCGCACTGCCGCTGTTTGGCCAGTACTACAACGACATGCACTTCGACACCGACAACCTGGTTGTCGTCTCCCCCGACGTGGGTCGTGCCAAGGCCGCCAAGAAGCTGTCCGACATGCTCGGCTGCGACTTGGCCATCGCCCACAAGGGTCGTCCGCGCCACAACGCTGCCGAGGTCATGGGCATCATCGGTGACATCAAGGGCAAGACCTGCGTCATCAACGACGACATGATCGACACCGCTGGCACCCTGTGCGCCAACGTCAAGGAGCTCAAGGCCATGGGCGCTGGCGACATCTACGTCTGCGCCACCCACGGCATCTTCTCCGGTCCGGCCATCGAGCGCCTGAACGACGCCCCGATCGTCGAATGCGTCGTCACCGACGCCATCCCCGTCGAGGTCGGCGGCAAGATCAAGACCATCTCGGTCGCCGAGGAGTTCGCTCAGGCCATCTCCGCCGTTTACCACGAGGAGCCCGTCTCCACGCTCGTCGGCGGCGACTTCGCGCTGTAGTCGCATCGTCCTTGCAACCCGGCGCATCGCCGCCGAAACAGAAGAAACCCCCGCGCGACCTTTGCGAAGCAAGGGGGGGCGCGGGG
>URGG01000085.1 GCA_900547345.1 uncultured Collinsella sp.
GCATGGGTCAACCCCTACCCGCCACAGTGGCCACAGGTATCGAAGCGCGTATAGCGGACGGTCTTGCGGGCACCGCCCTTGGCCTCCTTAGCGTCGAGCTTGATATCGACGACCACGTTGGCGCCGTTCTCGGGATTATAGGCAGCCTGCCCGCGACGCGGCTGGCCCCAGGCGCCACCAAAGGGAAAGCCGCCCTCAAAGGGATTGTCCAGCAGCGTCCTGCCGAAGAAGTCGAACTGGCTGCGTAGCCGCCGCCATAGGGCGAAGCCGTAGGAGCGCCGGCGAAGGGGTTGCCCGAGCGCATGGCGTCGTAGCGCGCACGCTTCTGCTCGTCCGAAAGCACGGCGTAGGCCTCGGAAACCTCTTTAAACTTTTCCTCGGCATCAGGTTCTTTGTTGACGTCCGGATGGAGCTTGCGGGCCTTTTGCTGGAAGGCCTTCTGTATATCACGCGAGGTGGCGTCCTTGGAGACACCCAAAATCTCGTAGTAATCTTTTTCGTTCATCGTCGCCATGCGCGGCAACCTCCTGCTCACAGCAGCGTATATATTGCGGTAATTCTACCCGAGCGGCCTAAGCTAGACCCCAAAACAGCTCGAACAGCACATTTCCATCGAGCCAGCCCAAGTGGGTGGGCGCTAAACGGGCGTGGGCACGACCTGCGATAACGTCTTTCGAGGCGACGCACCCCGCATGCCCCTCGACATAATCGAGCACCCAAGTGGCAAGACCCAACTCGAGCGCACGGTCACAGGCCGCCACCAGCTCGTCTGCAGCGATCACGCTTGCCGAGCGAACCAACAGATCGGGCCCAATGCCACGCGTCATGCGGCAGGCGAGCATCAAATCCTCGGCCGCAGCCTCGCGCTGCGACAGATACTCGGCATCAAACGTCGTCGCGGCGTCGTCGCGTTGCACCAAGCGCACGCGATACGCATCGCCGCGAGCAGGCACGTCGGGAAACAGCCCGGCCAAGCGATCGAAATCCTCGGCGTCGAGCATACCGGCGGCAGAGCGGCCCAAGCCCAGATAGCCCCGTCCTGTCCAATAGGCAATGTTGTGGGCACACTCATGTCCGTCGAGCGCGTAGCTTGCCACCTCATACGGGTGATAGCCGGCCGCACCCAGGCACTCACGCGCCGCGTCCATGCACGCAGCCTGAAAATCCTCGTCGGGCTCGAGCGACTCGTCGCGACACGCCATGTGGTAGAGCGGCGTGCCCTCCTCGAGCGTGAGCGGGTACACCGACACATGATGCGGCGCCGCCGCCAGCACGCCATCGAGCGTGCGTTGCCAGCTTACGGCGGTCTGCCCGGGAAGTCCGCACATCAGGTCGCAGGACACATCGAGCCCAGCGTCCTTAACCGTCGTGATGGCAGCGAGCGCCCGATCGGCATCGTGAATACGGCCAATCGCAGCAAGCTCGGCGTTGTCAAGGGTTTGAACTCCCAGAGAGACGCGTGTGACACCGACCTTGGCAAGCGCAGTGGCAAGCCCGGCGGTCAACGACTCGGGATTGGCCTCGCAGGTAAACTCAACGGGCTTGCACCACATGCAAATACGCCGGGCAAGCTCCACCAGACGCTCTCCTGCCAGCGACGGCGTACCGCCGCCAACATAGACGGTGCGGACCTGCGCAAGCGCGCCTGCGTCGCCAAAGGCATCGAGGCGCGCATACAGTTGCTCAAAATAGACATCGAGCGCAGCACTCAGGTCGCACGAAGCAAAACTGCGTGAGTCAAAGTCGCAGTATCGGCACTTTTGGGCGCAAAACGGCACGTGGACGTACAGCGCGGTAACGGCCACCGTTAGGCCTCCAGCGGATGAGCGGGCACCGACTCGCCGGCGGCAAGCGCGGCCTCGCAGGCCACCACATCGCGCTCGATATCATCGACCAATGCCATGAACTCCTCGTATGTGGAGCAGCGCACCACCTGCGCGCGCCAGGCGGCGGCATGGGGCATGCCCTTAAGATACCAGCTCGCGTACGTGCGGGCACGTGACATAAGCGGCAACAGCTCATGCGTGAGCGTCAGGTGCTCGCGCAGGGCATCCAGGCGCTCGACCGAGCTACGCACCGGTACTGGCGTGCCATCGAGTGCAAGGGCTCGAGCATCACCGAACACCCAGGGGTTGCCATAGATACCGCGCGCGATAAACACGGCACTGGCGCCCGAGTTGCGCAGGCGTTCCGCCGCATCCTCGGCGCAGAACACATCGCCCGAACCGATAACGGGAATCTCGACGGCGTCGGCCACCTCATCGACGACCGACCAATCGGCCTGGCCCGTATAGAGCTGCGTGGCACAGCGGCCGTGCACCGCCACCGCAGCTGCCCCTGCCCCCTCGAGCATCTGGGCAAACGTCGCGGCATTGCGGTCTTCGGCGTAAAAGCCCTTGCGAATCTTCACGGTCACGGGAACATGCGCCGCGCCCACCGCTGCCTCGACAATCTGCTCGGCCAGGTCGGGCGTACGCATAAGCGCCGAGCCCTCGCCCTTGGTAACGACCTTGCGAGCCGGACAGGCCATGTTGATATCAATCAATGACAGGCGATCGCCCACGCGTTCCTCGACGGCAGCGACGGCACCCGCAAACTGATCGGGCTTGGAACCAAAGAGCTGCACGCAGATCTGCTGCTCCTCGTCGGCCGGCAACACCAGGCGCCACGTCTTGTTGCTGGCATAGGCAAGGCCCGCAACGCTCACCATCTCGCTGTAGGCAAGGTTGGCACCGCGGCGGCGACACATGATGCGATAGGCGGGGGCGGTTACGCCCGCCATGGGAGCCATAAGGAACGGCTGCTCGGCATAGGCGCCCAGCAGACGCTTGCTGTATTCAGAAAGCGCCATGGACTTACTCGTCTACCTTTAGGATCGCCATAAAGGCCTCCTGCGGGACCTCGACCGAACCGATGGCCTTCATGCGCTTCTTGCCCTCTTTCTGCTTCTCGAGCAGCTTGCGCTTTCGCGAGATATCGCCGCCATAGCACTTGGCCAAAACGTCCTTGCGACGCGCCTTGACGGTAGAGCGGGCAATGATCTTGTTGCCGATGGCGCCCTGAATAGGCACCTCGAACAGCTGGCGCGGGATGATTTCCTTGAGCTTGTCACACAGGCCGCGGGCCAGGCCATAGGCCTTATCCTTGTGCACGATAAACGAAAGCGCGTCCACCTCATCGCCCGAAAGCAAAATATCGAGCTTGACGAGTTCGGAGGGACGATACTCGTTGAACTCGTAGTCGAGTGAGGCATAGCCCTTGGTGCGACTCTTGAGCTGGTCAAAGAAGTCCAGGATGAGCTCGGCGAGCGGCATGTCAAAGCGCATCTCGACCGATTTGCTCGTGAGATGGATCATGTCAGTTGTAATGCCGCGGTGCTCGATAGCGAGCTGCATGACGGCACCCGTATACTCGGGCGGGCAGATAATTTTGGCCTTGAGGTAAGGCTCCTCAATGCGCTCGATGCGCGTAGCCTCGGGCAGATCCTGCGGGCTGCGAACATCAATCATCTCGCCGTCGGTCTTATAGACGTGATAGTCCACCGAAGGGCTCGTAGCAATGAGGTCAAGGTTGAACTCGCGCTCCAGGCGCTCCTTGACGACTTCCATATGCAGCAGGCCTAAGAAGCCCACGCGGAAGCCAAAGCCGAGCGCCACCGAGGTCTCGGGCTCCCACACCAACGACGGGTCGTTGACGTGCAGCTTATCGAGAGCGTCGCGCAGGTTCTCGTAATCCTTGTTGTCGATCGGAAACAGGCCCGTATAGACCATGGGCTTGGCCTCGCGGTAACCGGGAAGCGGCTCGGGGCAGGGATTAGACGCCCACGTGAGGGTATCGCCCACGTGCACGGCCTCAGGATCCTTCAGACCCGTGACCACGTAGCCGACCTCGCCAACCGTCAGTGCGTCAACCGGGGTCTCGGCAGGACGCTTGACGCCCACGCCGTCGACCAAGAAGTCACCTTCTGCCTGCATCATGCGCAGGGTATCGCCCTTCTTGATGGAGCCGTCAAAGACGCGGACCGTGGCAACGACGCCGCGGTACTCATCGAAATACGAATCCAGGATAAGCGCCTTGAGCGGCGCGTTCGCATCGCCCTTGGGCGGAGAGATCAAAAAGACGATAGACTCCAGCAAATCGTGAATGCCCTCGCCGGTCTTGCCCGATACGCATACGGCATCGTCGGCAGGGATCGCCAGGTCATCCTCGATCTCGGTCTTAACCTCGTCGGGGTGTGCAGAGGGAAGGTCAATCTTGTTGATGGCGGGCACGATATCCAGGTTGGCGTTCATGGCGAGCGTCGCGTTAGAGACGGTCTGTGCCTCGACACCCTGCGTGGCGTCGACGACGAGCACCGCGCCCTCGCAGGCGGCCAGCGAACGCGAGACCTCATAGGTAAAGTCCACGTGGCCCGGTGTATCGATCAGGTTGAACTGATACGTCTCGCCATCGTCGGCGTCATAGGAAACGCGAACGGCATTGGACTTGATCGTGATGCCGCGCTCGCGCTCGATATCCATGGTGTCGAGCAGCTGCGACTCCATGTCGCGCTCGTCGACGGTATGGGTGAGCTCGAGGATACGGTCACTGATCGTGGACTTGCCATGGTCGATGTGCGCAACAATCGAGAAGTTGCGGATGTGGGAAATGTCAATTGAAGTATTCATGCGGACTATCTTACCCGAGCGGTACAAAAAATGGAGCCTGTTCCATAAAACAGGCTCCATTTATGCGCGTAATCTGTGTGGTGTGAAATTTACAACTTAGGCGTTGATGCTGTTCACGAGCTTGGCAAGACCGGACTTGCGGTTGGAAGCCTGGTTCTTGTGGATAACATGCTTGGCAGCAGCCATGTCGAGACGCTTGGTGACGGTCTTGAGGGCAGCCTGGGCCTTCTCGGCGTCGCCCTCGGCGACGGCGGACTGGACGTGCTTGGTCAGCGTCTTGAGCTCGGACTTGACAGCCTTGTTACGCATGCGAGCTGCCTCATTGGTGCGGATACGCTTCTTCTGAGACTTGATGTTTGCCACTTCTGGAGTTCCTTTCGAGTTCCTTGCAAAAAATGTATGACACCTCTGAGACACGGTGAGGTCATGCAAGCGCCTACTATAGCACGCTCCCCCTCAAAGGGATAGAACGAATTTGTCAAATAGGCAGGTATCATCACGATTTTCTCAAGATGTTCGTAATCCAGAGCAAAAGCGCGGTCTGGGAGTCGGCCGAACCCTTGAGTGCGAGCTCCACATCGACGGCAGCCTCGAGCGCGGCAACGAGCTCCGCCATCGAAAAGTGGCGTGCCCAGGTCAGGTGATTTTTGACCTGCCAGGCCTGAAGCTTGAGCGTCGCGGCGAGCTCACGCCCCTGCCCGCGAGAGTCGAGCGCCTTGGCGACGATCAGTTCACGGATGCGACCGCATAGCAGCGTGTAGGTCCACACGTAGCTCTTGGAGGGCAGAAGCTTAAAGAGCTCGAGCGAGCGGCGCATATCACGAGCCGAGACCGCGTTGAGAAAATCCCAGGGCTGGACTTCGGCCGTGCGCACGATCCAGCGCTCCACATCGGAAAGCTCAATTTGCGGTGCCTTGACCATCTGGGCAAGCTTGGCCAAGTCGTTATCGAGCATGCGGGTGTTCTCGCCCGAGCGCGAAACGAGTTCCTCGGCGGCCGCCGTCGAGATGGACTTTCCGTGCTGCGTCGCCATCTGCTGCACGCGGCGCGGGAGCTCCCAGCGCTTGGTACCCGAACAGTCGATCACGGCCTTCTTGTCAATCTTGGCGATCGCCTTGTACAGGCGCGTGTTCTTGGCAAGCGAATCGGCGATTATGAGGCAAACCGTCGTGGGGCTGGGACTCGCCAGATACTCGACAAGCGGCTCAGAGATCGCTTTGGCGAGTTTTGAGCAGCCGTCAAGGATTACCAGGCGAAACTCGCTGCCCATGGGAAAGGTGTTGAGCGATCCGATAATCGACTCGATATCGGGGTCTTTGGTCATATCGCGCTCGTCGAGGTTGAACTCGACCATGCCCGTCTTTTCCAGACGCGCCTTCATACGCGAGATGGCGTGGTCGCGTTTGACTCCGTCGGTACCGACGATCAGATATGCCGGCAACAGACCGGTTTCGGACATCGCGCTCCCCTCCCGCAGGATCTCGAGTTCGTACCGTGTCATTCTAGCCCACGGGTTGGTCCCGCGCCAACGGCAGCATTACGGTCGCTGACATCGCATGGCAAATCCGGTTGCGGTCGGCGAGACGGTAATGTCTCCTTGTTCGATGGTGCATGCGAATGCGCCGCCCGCATCGCGAACGGCATCGATGCAGGGATCGGATGGATGGCCGTAGCGGTTGCCCTCGCCCGCGCTCGCAACAGAGAGCTCGGGCTTAAGCGTTTCCAGCAGGTCTTTGTCGACGGAAACTTTTGAGCCGTGATGCCCCAGCTTGAGCACATCGATATCGCCCACCTCCTGTACAAACTCGCGCTCCTGATCGAGCTCGGCATCACCAGTGAGGAGCATACGCAGGCTCTTACCTTCCTGAGCATAGGAGAGCAGCAAGACAAGCGAGTCCTCATTGCCCTCGCCATCCACCGTGTCAAACGGCCACATCACACGAGCCCGAAATGTGCCGATATCGACCGTGTCTCCGCGGGCTACCTGCCGATACGTTACGCCGGGGCGATTCAGGACCTCAACAGGCGCGCCGTCCAGCGCATCGGCCGCGACCGCAATGGTTCCAACCGAAAACTGATCGAGTACGTCGGGAAGACCACCCCAATGGTCTTCGTCCCAATGCGTCACGAAGACGGCGTCGATATGGTGGACGTTATTGCGAACCAACGCCGATACCACGCGCTCATCGAGCCCACAGTCGACGAGCGCCACAGCGCTGCCTTGACGAACCAGAATCGCATCGGCTTGGCCGACATCGAGGACCGTCACCGAAGGCGGCGCGCATCGATCCCAATAGACATACGGAACAGCCGCCGCAAGCATCAAACACAGCAGCCCCACTGCCATGGGCCGCGCGCGGGGACGTGGCCACCAGACCAAGAGGACCGCCAGCGCAAACGGCACCACGTATACCAAGGGCGTATCGGGCGGCACGCTTACGGATGCGCCCGGAACGGCAGCAAAGAGCTGCTCAAAGAACAGGGCGCAGCGTGCGACAATCATGGGCACCACGAGCGCCCCGTGACGCAGCAGCGGCACAAGCGAGCAGGGCACCAACACAACCGATACAGCGAGCAGCACGCTTACCACCGGACCGATCACAGCATTTGCAAGCGGGGCAATGAGTGAAAACGTCCCAAATGCGGGAATGGTTACGGGAAGTGTCGCCAGCTGTGAGCACAGCGTGACAGACAAAATACTGGCGAGGCCCGGTGGCACACTCAGCTCGCCCAAGGCGTAGGTAGCGTAGGGGCAAAAACAAAGGATAGCGAAGACACTGGCGCACGATAGCTGAAAACCCATCTCGAACAGTACTGTCGGCCGGAGCAACACAAAGATTGCCATGGTCAAAAATAGAGCCGAGAGGCCATGCCGACGACGCCCGGCGCCGTTGGCGACAAGCGACGCCGCCACCATAGAGCACGCGCGCACGGCCGAGGGCGAAGCGCCAGTAAAAACGGCATAGGCAGCGAGGCCCAGTACCAACAGCCCCCGCTGAAGCCCACGAGAAAGACGCGTCTTTTGCAGGGCGCTCTCAATCACAAACCCCACGATGGCAAGATGGCTGCCCGAAACGGCGATAAGATGTGCGGTGCCCGTTACCGAAAACCATTCGCCCGCCGGCTGGGCACGCAGCTCGGCCGAGCGTCCGCAGACAACGCCGGCAATGAGTGAGCGCGCTGGATCGGTCGCGGGCGCGATAACGGCAAGGAGCTCGTTTCGAAGCCGAAGCAACGGCCCTAGAGAGCCCTCGTCGATCGATACCAACCGGACGACTTTAACCTTTCGAAGCTCGCCCCGAAGCAAACGTGAGCGCCCATACGCATCATTCTCAAAGCGCGAAATTCGACCGATGACACGCACATGCGAACCGGCGTCGAGCTCACGATCACACGACAGCCGTACCTGACCCAAACGCTTTTCGCCCGCATACGCATCACAGGTATAGGAGTACACACCGTCATTGATGGACGGATCGCCCTGTATATAAAAATCGAGATTGCTCGCAGCCTGATTATCCAGTGCCCTCGATGCGTGCAGCGCCCCTATCGCCCAGCCCGTGGACACGGCAGCTCCCCCCCCCAGGCCCGCGGGCCCCAAAGATTGC
>URGG01000086.1 GCA_900547345.1 uncultured Collinsella sp.
CGGTCAGCGGACAGTAAATCACTACCTGATATGGGCAGGCTTCCCGCCCCAGTAGAAGCGGCAGAAGGCTCGTTTACGTTTTTGGGGCTTGCCTGCAAGCTCCATGGTTGCGATGGCGATGTCCTCGGCTGCGCGTGGACGGCGTAGAACTTCGCCGTTGATGAGCAGTGCCTTGAGCGATTCGGGATGATCGTGGAGATGGCGCAGTGTCACGATGAGCTCGCGTGCGGTCGTGACATGCATGCTGGCGCCCATGCCGGTGAGCATGGTGGTGTTGGCCTTTTCCTGGCCATATGACTTGCCCAGCAGAATCATAGGCAGGTGTGCGCACAGGCATTCGGTAACAGTGAGTCCGCCAGATTTGAGGATTGCCAGGTCACAGCCGTGCATAAGCGCTGCCATGTCATCGACGTAGTCAAGAACCATGACGTTCTCGAGTTTCATGGCATCGAAAAGCGTTTTGAGACGGGTGGCATATTCGGCATCCTTGCCCGGCAAAAAGACAAAGTGCATGTCCTCGAAGCTGCGCAGGAAGGGGAGGGTGCGGTCCATCTCCGCGCGAAAGCGAACGTACGGTTGAGGTAAACTGGCGCCGGCCATCACCAGCACAACGAGCTTGTCTGTGGGGAGATTGAACTTCTCGAGTTCTTCCTCGCGGTTGTAGTCCGTATCAAACCCGGCGCGAATGGGGATGCCCGTAATGCGGATCTTTGCCTCGGGAACCTTACGGGGTCGGAGTGTTTCGGCCATAAACTCGTTTGCCACGCAGAATAGGTCGGTGTCCTTATGGGGCCACCAGCCCTCGACCTCGTAATCGGTCGGTACGCAAATGACGGGATAGTCGATGCCCGTAATGACGCGCGCGCCGACGGCGACGTTGGCTGCCGTGATATGTGTGGCTACCACGGCAATGGGCCTGCGAGTTCGAACGTATTCGTTAAATGCGGGGAACATGATGCGCGACCATGCCGTGCCACCGCCCCAAAGCAGGTGTCCGGTAAGGGTATAACGCCAGGTCAAGTCATAGATTGGGCGCGTGGCGCCGGTAAACGAGGCGGCCGTTTTGTTGCCGTCGAATTTTATGCGTCCAAAATCAAGGATATCGAGCACTTCAATCTCAACATCCTCTGGGATGCCATTGGTGCCGCGGATGAGGTCGAATGCCTGCGCAATCGCATTTGCGGCGGCCTTGTGGCCCGAGCCGACCGAGGCGTGCACGATAGTCACGAGAGGTTTTTGCTGAGCCAAGAGCGTGGTTTGTTCCGATTGGGGAGTGCTGTGCGTGAGCAGGGGAGCGTCGTCGCTCGTCTGCGTCTGATCCATCGATATCTCCCCTTCATCTTTGTTTCACAGAGAATCATTGTAGTGCATGAGTGTCACGTTCGCATAAATTTGGGTATGAGCGCAAAGAACGCCAATCCTTCGACAGGAGGTCTTTTCATGACTACCCATCAGCCGATCGATGTTGCTATTATCGGCGGCGGGCCTGCGGGCTATGCTGCAGCCATTTACGCGGCGCGCGCCAACCTAACGACGACCGTGATTGAGCAAGGTATGTCGGGAGGACAGATCGCCACAACCAATGAGGTCGAGAACTATCCGGGCATTCCGCTCTTGAGTGGCGCCGAACTCGGCGAGCGGTTTCAGCAACATGCAGAGGGCCTGGGAGCACAGGTTACATGGAGCATGGTTACGGGTATCGATTACGATGCGGATGCGGCGCTGTTTACGGTGCATCACGATATGGGCGATACGCTGGCCTCGAGCGTTATCGCTTGCATGGGTGCCACGCCGCGATCTGCTGGTTTTGTTGGCGAGGATACGTATCGCGGTCGTGGCGTTTCTTATTGCGCGACGTGCGATGGCATGTTCTTTCGCGGTAAACAGGTCTTTGTCATCGGTGGCGGTAATGCTGCCTGTGAGGAAGCCCTGTTCTTGTCAGAAATCGCAAGCAGCGTGACCATCGTCTTGCGCCGCGATCAGTTCCGGGCTCCTGATGGCGTGGTTCAAAAGGTGCTCGCAAAAGATAATATTTCAGTTAGGTACCAAACTAGTATCGTGGAACTATCGGGCGAGGCCATGCCCATGACTATTATGTTTAAGGAAAACGCTACCGGTGAAACCTATTCCGAGTCCTTCGATCCCGGCTCGTTTGGTATCTTTGTCTTTGCTGGCACACAGCCCCATACCGAGCTTGTAGAGCATCTGGTTGAACTGGCGCCCGACGGCGGTATTTTGACCGACGAATCGATGGCAACCCGCACGCCTGGCTTATTTGCTGCCGGCGATATCCGTTCCAAGCGTTTACGCCAAGTTGTGACCGCTGTTTCGGACGGAGCCATAGCCGCTACCAGCGCATACGCTTTCTTACGCTGATAAGTACGATAATATATCTTATGTAAGGTTGTTATCTTCAAACAAAGTGGTTGGGCAGTGCATCAATGTGCTGTCAAACCACTTTTACTTAACGGCTATGTGATATGCAAAACTAGATGACCTAGAATACAATATAGATAACGAACGGAGGATCCTTATGAACCACGTCAAACATGTTATCCCGATGTCCGATACATCGGTCAGCATTAAGCCGGAGGATATTCAGCCGACGGTGCTGCCGGATGCATTTATTCAGTCCGATATGGTGGGTAAGCTCAACGCTTTGAGCCTGCCACGCTATGACCAGCTGCCCAACGTAACGCTCTATCGCGATCAGGTTATTGAATATGTTGCGCTGTGGATGGAGCCGCTTTCGATTTGCGTAGAGCAGCCCGTTATCACACCATCGATGATCAATAACTACGTGAAGGTCGGTCTCGTTCCTGCTCCGGTTAAAAAGCAGTATGGCCGTGAGCAGATTGCGCGTCTCATCGCCATTTGTATCTTTAAGCAGGTGCTGCCCATCGCTGCGGTTCAGGCACTCTTTAATATTCAGCGCTTGAGTTACGACGCTCCGACTGCTTTCGATTATGTAGTCGATCAACTTGAGGCATCGATTCGTGCGGCGTTTTCCGTCGAGCAGACTCCCGTGCCCGATACCGCCCATCAGGTCACGCGCGAGTCGCTGCTCGTGCGCAGTGCGGTATCGTCCTTCGTTTCGAAGGCATACCTGATGAGCTACCTTAAGTTTAATGGGTTTAATAGCTAATCGAGGCATAAGACGGGCGGGATAAAGAGCCATTGGCCCCTTATCCCGCCCGTGCGTTTGTCTAGTTGGAAATTATCGGCCCGAAGCCACGCCCATGCCGTAGCCGATGATGAGGCCGTGCATCTCGGCATAGTATGAATCTAGCCCGTTACAGGGCATGATGATAGTCTTGGAGCCTGGCCAGCGCTCCGCAATTCGGCTGGCAAGTGCCTGGGCGCCTACCTCATTCTCGACGTGGTCGATAACGACCTCGCCGCCAGTAAAGCCTTCGGCCTCCATGGTATCGACAATCTTGGTGAGCATCTTCTTTTCGCCGCGGGTGTGACCAACGAGTTCAATTTTGCCCGCTTCGCTCGCCGTGCCCAAAATGCGGATATTGAGCTTGTTAGCAATAACGCCGGCCGCCTTAGGGATACGTCCGGCCTTCGCAAGGTTTTCGTAATTGCACAAACTAAAGAGGATCTTGCTGTTCTGCTCCAAGCTATCGAAATAGGCGCAGGCGTCTTCAAAGGAGGTATCTGGGTTGCTTGCAAGATAGCGGTCGAACAGCAGGAAGATCAAATCCATTTTGCCACCTGCGGCTCGCGAGTTAACCAAATGAATCTGACGGTCCGGCTCCTCGGCAAGCACCATGTCACGTGCGGTGGCCGCGGCATTGTAGCTTCCCGAGACTCCCTCGGAGATGGGCATGCAAATCGTCTTGTCGGCAAGCCTAAAGAGTTCGGTCCACTCGCCTACGCTCGGACAGGCGCTCGAAGAAGCGCTCGACTCCGCCTGCACGGCGCAATTGAGTTCGTGAACATCGAGCGTGAGGTCATCGACGAACTCGCGCTCCCCCACTCGAATTTTGAGGGGTGCAAATGCAAAGGTGGTATGGGGCGCGGTCGGTTGCCAATCGCGGAGGTTGCAGCTCGAATCGGAGATAAGTGCCCAGCTCATAGAGGGTCCTTTCTAGATGTTTCTCATTTATTATAGCCATCTTGCTTACCTTTGAAACGTGCATCTAGTATTGAAAACTAGCTCATTGGGGTCATGTATGGAGCACGGTCACAAATAAATGAACCTCGCAGCCCAAAGGCCACGAGGTTCACATTCGTTTGCTATACAGAGTGACTTAGTAGCGCACGAAAATGTAGTTGTTGTTCATGCCGGCTGCGACGGAGCTGATGATGACGCCCGTCTTGTAGTCGGAAGCATGGATCATCTGACCATTACCGATATAGATGCCAGTATGGTAGGAGTTAACCACGACATCGCCCGGTTGCGGGTCGGACACGCGGGTCCAACCCATGAAGGTGCCGGTGGTGCCCAGACGGCAGTAGCGGCCCGTGAGACAGTAGCTTACAAAACCGGAGCAGTCAAAGCTGTCCGGTCCAATGCCGCCCCAGGAATAAGCGCAACCCAGCTTGCTGTAGGCACGCGAAACAACGGAGCAGCCGTCAACAGACTGGTTCGGAGCGGAAGGAGTCGGAGCAGGAGCCGGAGCCGGGGCGGGCTGCGGCGTAGGGGCCGGAGCGGGCGTAGGAGTGGGCGCGGGCGTATTGCCGCCATCGTTGGTGTTCTCAGTCGTACCGGCGGTGTCGTTGCTCACCGTAGCCTTCTCGGCGGTGCTGGCGTTAATGCCGGCCTGAAGTGCTGCGTTGGCTTCAGCCTCGGCGGCAAGCTCGGCCTGCAGCTGGGAGTCCAGGGAGCTCACGACACTCTGGGCCTCAGCCTGCTGGGCGTTGAGCTCGTCGACCTTCTTCTGCGTCGCGGCGACGTTCTTCTCCTGCTCGGCCTGCTTATCGGTGAGCTGCTGCTTAAGGTCCTTGACATCCTGAATGGTCTGGGCCTGCTTGTCGGAAACCTTGCCGTAATAGAACAGACGGTTGAGCATGTCGCCCAGATCGTCGACGCCCGTCAGAACCTGAAGGAGACTCAGACCGCCGGTCTTGTACTCACCGGCAACGTAGCTCGAAAGCTTTGCCTGGCCCTCGGCAATCTCTTGCTGCTTTTGCGTGATCTCGCCTGCAGTCTGATCAAGCTCCTGCGTCTGTGCGGAGAGTTCTTCATGAATTTGCTGGGTTTGCGTGCCGATCTGCTCGAGTTTGGTACGAGCGGCGGCAAGGTCGGATGCGGTATCGGCATAGGCAGGAGCCGCGAGGCCCAGGCCCAAAACACAAGCGAGGGTTGCCGTAGCAGCGCAGCGTGCCATGTTTTTATGCGTGTTTGCTGTGCGCATGGAGCTTCCTTTCCGGTATCTAAGGGTAACGTCTAGTCCACCGTTACCAGGCTAAAGAGCTCAACGTCCTCGTTGGAAGGCGTGAGCTTCTCGCGCGGGTTGAGAAACGCAAGCTCGAGGATACAACCGTAACCCACAAGCTTTGCGCCCATATCTCGCACCAGTTTACCTGTTGCCTCGACGGTTCCGCCCGTCGCGACCAAGTCATCCAGAATCAACACGGTATCTTTAGAGGTAATGGCATCGGCGTGGATCTCGATAGAGTCGGTGCCATATTCGAGCTCGTAGCTCTCGCTTACCGTCTTGCGCGGCAGCTTGCCCGGCTTGCGTGCGGGCACAAAGCCAGCGCCCAGGGAGACGGCCACGGGCACGCCGACCATAAAGCCGCGGGCCTCGGGACCCACGACCTTGGTGATGCCCATGCCGGCAAAATGCTCAGCCAGGGCATCAACCATGGCCTTTAGCGCCTCGGGATTACCAAAGAGCGGCGTGATGTCCTTAAAGATGACTCCGGGCTCGGGATAGTCGGGGATGTCGACGATGTGAGATTCGAAGTCGTACATGGCATGACCTTTCAGGGGAGGCTGGTTTGTAGCAGCGTCTATTTGGCCGCGCTGGCGGTGCCGGCGCGTGAGGGGGCGACAACCTTGAGCGGCTGCACGAGGGATTCCTCACGCACGGGGACCGCGGAGGTAGATGCCTCTTCGCTTTTGGCCTTGGTTGACTCGGAGCGTGCGATCTCCTCGTCGAGGGCATCGATATCGGCATCCTCCACCACGGCGTTGAGTGACTCAAATACACGGTTCTTGAGCAGAGCGGTATGGACGCCCTCGGTGAGGTCATGCAGCTTCTTAAATGCACGCTCGAGCTTGGCATCGCGCTCGTCGTCGGAAGTATCCATACCGAGCATGCTTACGAGCACCTGCTCAAACATCGAGGACTCGCGGTTTGCGGACGATACGTACTGGCGCAGGTTGCGCGGCTCGATATGGAAGCGCGAAAGCTCGGAGCAATAGCGGATGATCGGGAAATCGCGGCCATCGACAAGCTCGCGATTCTGCGGGCTCTTGATGATGCGAATAAGGTCGTTTTCGGCCAGGGAGCGGATAAACGAGATCTCGACGCCAAGCATATCGGGGATGGTCTCGATGGGATGCAGCTTTTGCTTAGTCTCCTTGGGTTCCGTCTTGAGCGGAACATCGGACAGCAGACCCACCTCGTAGGCGAGCGTAGACAGGTCCGTGGCGTTTTCCAGGCGCTGCTTGATCACATTGAGCGGCATGTAGCGAGTTTTCTGCAGATGCAGAATGACCTCCAGGCGGTCAACGTCCTCCTTGGAGTACTGACGATAGCCCTTAGGCGTGCGATGAGGGGTGATGAGCCCCTCATCTTCGAGAAATCTAATTTTTGAGTTCGAAAGATCGGGGTATGCGCCTCGAAGTAGATTGACGACCTGGCCGATACTCAGATAATTGCGTTCGGCCATGCCCTACTCACCGGTTTCGATGCGCTCCGGCGTGCTCTCGTGGTAGATGAGCGTAAACGTACCGATCTGGACGGAAGAGCCATCGTGCAGCGGTGCGCCGTTGACGATGGCGCCATCAACCCACGTACCGTTGAGCGAGCCCAGGTCCTCGATGCGGGCACCCAGACCCTCGCGAATAATGCGCGCGTGGCTACGCGACACGGTCATGTCGTTGAGGAAGATGCCGTTAGCGGGATCGCGGCCGATGGTGGTCACATTATCCTCGAGCTCAAAGGCGGCGCCGGTTTGCGGGCCTTTGACGATAGATAAGACGGGCGCGGTGATGTGCACGTTGGCCATGAGGTCGGGAACGGTGACATCGCTCGAAGGAACGCGGAAAACGCAGGTGGCGTCTGAGGCCTTATCGTTCTGAGGCATATTGTTAACCATGTTGTCCATGACAACCCCTAACTTAACGCGGACATGCCGCAAAGAATGAACTGTACGTAATCATACCCCAACGACTTAGTCTTCGATTTCGGGGTTAAGAAAGTCGATGTCTTCGTCCTCGGGATGCGCCACGGCTTGTTTAATGGCCGCTCCACCCTTAATGGAATAGATGACAGCGGTGAGCATGGAGAAGATGACGCCGCCATACACGAAGAAGATGCCAAGCGGTACCGGACTGCCGTTGAGGCCCGGGAAGGCCGTGAACGTGGCGGGCAGCAGATGCCAGCCGTCCACGGTGGGAAAGCCCAACAGCATGAGCGAGAAGCCGGTCATGAGCAGCGCCGTGGCAATCTTGCCGGGAAACACCACGTCGATGGGACGGCGGTGATAGTGGCGCACGATGAGCGTGCCGATGCCCAGATAGATATCACGACCAATGATGAGCACGCAGACCCAGATGGGAAGCTCGCCGCGGACCACCAGGCCCAGTACGCCGGTAAATAGCAGCGCACGGTCGCAGATGGGATCCATAACCTTGCCGAGCCAGGAGACCGTTTTGGTCATGCGGGCAATCTGGCCGTCCATCCAGTCGGTGGAGGCCGCGATGGCATAGATGACGATGGAGACGACACGGTTGTTGTCCGTCACAAACAGGTACAGGAAGACCAGCGTGAGGATCAGGCGCGTGAAGGTAATGAAATTGGAGATCGTGAAGATCTTATTCGACGGGTAATCGGAAGTGCCGATAAGCTCCTTTTTGATCTTCTTTTTGATGCCCACAGGACTCCCCCGTTGGTAAACGACAAAACTTTCGATACTATACCCGTTCTGGCGATGTCTATCCAGCGCGAGCATAGAGAGTCCAGACATATATAAGACTCCAACGGCCGTTACGGC
>URGG01000087.1 GCA_900547345.1 uncultured Collinsella sp.
GTTAAAGCGGCGGGCGATGGTGCGGGTGAGCTCGATGTGCGGTAGCTGGTCGCGGCCGACGGGCACCACATTGCCCTTGCAGAACAGGATGTCGCAGGCCTGGTGCACCGGGTAGGTGAGCAAAAGGCCGGTGAGCTCGTGGCCCGAGGCCTCCATCTCGGCCTTAACCGTGGGGTTGCGCGCCAGCTCGGCCTCGGACACCAGCGACAGGAACGGCAGCATGAGCTGGTTTGCGGCGGGCACGGCGGAGTGCGCGTAGATCATGGTCTTGTCGGGGTCGATACCGCAGGCAAGGTAGTCCATGACCATGTTGTACACGTTGTCCTGGATATGCTCGGTGGTGTCGCGGTCGGTGATGACCTGGTAGTCGGCGATGAGCACGTTGGTCTTGGCGCCCATGTTCTGCAGTTCAACACGGCCCTTGAGGGTGCCGAAGTAATGACCCAGGTGCAGGCGCCCGGTCGGGCGGTCGCCGGTAAGCATGGTGAACTTCTCGGGCGTCTTGGCCAGGCCCTCGCGAATGGCGTTGCTCTTTTGCAGCGCGACTTCGTAGCTGTTCTCGTTTGGCATGATTGCTCCTAACGTATATTCATGGGTCAAGATGATAACGCGTTTATTGGAGGGGCGGGGCGTAAGTGGGCGAGGGGTGGGAGAGGGGCGGCTTATGCGATGGGTGTGGCGCGGCTGCGCTTGGTCAGCGGCGCCGGGGCATATCCTCGGCAGCTTATCCTAGAGCTTGTGGTGGCGCTCTTCTTTACGTTCCTCGGCCGCCTGCTCCTCCTGCTTAAAAGCGGGGTCGTCGGGGGTTACCAGCTCGTCCTCGTGCGTGCGCTTGTTGTAATGGTGACGCAGCACGGGCTCAAACAGGTGCAGGTGCTTGGCGAAGGCCGCCGAGCCAATGGCGAGCACGGTAAAGATGAGCACGCGCATGGGGACCTCGACCTGATTGATGGCGGCGGCGCCGGCCGAAAGCAAAATGCACCAGGCGTAGATGAGCAGTACGGCCTGCTTTTGGTTGTAGCCCTCTTGAATGAGACGATGGTGGATGTGACCCTTGTCGGCCTGCCCGATGCTAATGTGGGCGCGCTTGCGGCGCACGATGGCGCTGAACGTATCGATGATGGGCACGCCGGCCACGATGAGCGGGATGATGAGCGAGGTAAGCGCAGCGGTGCGGCTCACGTTGAGCAGCGAGATGGAACCCAGCGCAAAGCCCAGCAGCAGCGACCCCGAGTCGCCCAAGAAGATGCTCGCGGGGTTGAAGTTATAGCGCAAGAAGGCGAGGCAAGAGCCAAAGAGCGCGATGGAGAGCGCGGCAGCGTCGATGCGGCCCGAGAGCGCGGCGACCGAAAACATCGTGAACGACGCGATGCCGCAGATGCCCGTGGCCAGACCGTCGAGGCCGTCGATAAGGTTGATGATGTTGGTGAACGCCACCAGGTAGACAATGGTGATGGGGTAGGCGAGCCAGCCGAGCATGATCTCGCCAGGAGCAAACGGGTTGACGATGACGCCGATGCGCAGGCCGCCCACGCAGGCGATAAGTGCGGCGAGGGCCTGGCCGGCCAGCTTTTGCTTGGGCTTGAGCTGGTAGACGTCGTCGATCACGCCGGTCGCAAAGATGACGGTAAAAGAAAGCGCAAGCATGGGGTAGCTGATGTGCAGACGGGGGTGGGGCACCAAAACGGGCGGCCAGCCCAGGTACCAGGTGCCTAGGATGTGAACAATGCAGGCGACGACGAGGCCCAAAAAGACCGCCGTGCCACCCATGCGCGGGATGGGCTTAGTGTTGATGCGGCGCTTGGAAGGATAGTCGACGGCGTCGAGCTTGATTGCCAGGCGCTTGACCAGGGGCACCGTAAGGAAGGTCGTGATAAAAGCCGCGACCGCCACGCATAGGTACGGTATGAAGCTCGTGGAGGAAGCCATGAATCGATAAACCGCCAAGCGTCGAAGGAAAAGGTCAAAGGATGCCACGCCGCAAAGGGTATAGCTGATCCATGATACTCGACCAAGGAGGGTGTGAGGAATTGCACGGGCGATAATCACGCGCTTACCAGATATTCGAGTGATAGTGGGGCTCTGCCTGGTGCCTTTTGGGGATCATGGCGGGATTTGCAATGGCGATTTTCGGCAAAAGAAAACCACCCCCCACGTTACGAAAATGAACCCACCTAAAACAGGTGGGTGCCCTCATCGACTGTTCCAGCGTCCTTAACAACGAAGGATACCTGTACTAGGTACGACTGTGTGGGCTCCCTAAATAAACGCGACGGTTCACCCAGTTGCTCCGCGGGGGGCGGAATACCTACATCATAAAGCGGCACTTTGTGGATTCCAGTCTTGACATTACAAAAATCGTGTCGGACGATTACGGCGCCTTGGGCTCGAGCCGTCTGTGCGGTTGGTCCTTTTGCGTTTGAGCTGCTGAATCGTTGTTTTGGAGCATGTTTTTATGCCGACGTCGTTGACCGAACTTTTTTCGCCCGCCTGCCATTTGTGTCCGCGCCGTTGCGGTGCGGCGCGCGATGAGGGCGCGCCCGGCGTATGCGGTGCTAACGACACGCTCAGGGTGGCCCGCGCGGCGCTTCATATGTGGGAGGAGCCGCCCATCTCGGGCGAGACCGGTTCGGGTACGATCTTCTTTAGCGGCTGCTCGCTCAAATGCGTCTATTGCCAGAACCACGAGATCTCGACGGGCAATTTTGGGCTTGAGATTTCGCCCGAGCGTCTGGTCGAGATTATGTTGGAGCTGCAGGACCAGGGCGCGAACAATATTAACTTGGTAACGGCGACACACTACGCGCACCTGCTGCCGACTGCGATTGCTGCGGCACGGGCGCGCGGGCTGGCCATCCCAATCGTCTACAACACAAGCGGTTATGAGCGTGCGAGTGCCGTGTCGGCGCTCGGCGATCTGGTCGATGTGTGGCTTACCGACTTTAAATATGCCGATGCGGCGCTTGCGCAGTCACTGTCTCACATTAAGGATTACCCGCGTGTGGCCGTGTCGGGCCTGGCTCAGATGGCGCGCGAAATTGAGCGCCGCGGGGGAGAGCTGGTGGACGAGGACGGGCTCATGAAGCGCGGCATGATCGTGCGCCATCTGGTACTGCCGGGACATGCAGACGATTCGTGTCGCGTGCTGGACCTTGTGTGGCAGACGGTGGGCGATGTGCCGATCTCGGTCATGAACCAGTACACGCCCAATGCGCTCATGCGCGAGCAGGGCGGCGACCTGGCGCGTGCCGTGACGCGCGATGAGTACGAGCAGGTGCTCGACCATGCCGACGACCTGGGTTTTACGACGATGTTCTGGCAAGAGGGCGGCGCGGTAGACGAGAGCTTCACCCCGGCCTTCGACACCACCGGTGTTCTTACCAGCGCAAAGTAGTGCGTTCGTCGATGATTTTTCTGGGACGGGGATAAAAAATCATCGAGAGGATCGCCTGTTCGAAAAGTTGCCAAAATAGCCGCGCCCCAAAAAGACTGGTTATTGGGCGTTGACAGTTGGCGAGCCGTAGGTAAAATATCGACTTGTCCTGGGGACGTAGCTCAGTTGGGAGAGCGCTGCCGTCGCATGGCAGAGGCCGAGGGTTCGACTCCCTTCGTCTCCACCCTTGGATTTGATAAGCCGCTGACATTGTGTCGGCGGCTTTTTTTAAAAGAAAGGGCTATACCATGGCCGAGCTTGTGTCCCAACCATTGTCCGACGAGGAGCGCGCTGAGTTGGAAGAGCTCCGCGCTGAGAAGGCCCGCCGCGAGGCTCGGGAAGAGGCCCGTCGCGAGCGTGAGGAGCTGGCTGCCCTGCGCGCCGAGCGTGCGAAGGCCGAGGAGGTCGCCTCGAACGCCGCATCCAAGCGCAAGCCCGCGCCCGCACCCAAGCCCGCTGCTGCGAAGCCTGCACCTGCCGCGCCCAAAACTCAGACTAAAAAGCAAGCTCGACCCAAGTCCGTAGAGCCCACGCCGAGCCGTGACGAGATGACCTTTGCCCAGCGCATGGTTACCTCCAAGGAACCTACGGGCGAGAACGAGATCCCTGGCATGGCGCCGGCTCAAAAAATCATCATCGTGCTCGCCCTCATCGCGTTTATCGTCTTTATGGTTTACACGATCACGGGCAGCATGGGCCTGCACTAACCTGTTCGCGCCGGGCTCCATGCCCGCACGTCCGCCTCGCCCAACCCTCAACCTCTGCACAACACATCCGAAAGGTCGCCCCATGGCTTTGACCGATATCTCTCATCCCACCGACATCGCAATGCTCACCGATCTGTACGAACTCACTATGGCCCAGGGCCTGTGGGAGAGCGGCAAGGCCAATGAGCAGGGTTGTTTTACCGCGTTTTACCGCGACCATCCCTTTGGCAGCGCCTATGCCGTCATGTGCGGCACCGCCGAGCTGCCCGAGCTAGTCGAGAATCTGCGCTTTACGCCCGAGGATATCGACTACCTCGCATCGCTTGAGGCCCCGGCCGGCGGCGCGATGTTCAAGTCCGCATTCCTCGACTACCTGCGCGATTTTCGTGCGCATGTAAATATCGACGCCGTCCCCGAGGGCGAGCTCGTCTTTCCACGCGAGCCCATGGTGCGCGTCACCGGTCCTGCGCTCGAGTGCCAGCTGCTCGAGACGGCGCTGCTCAACATCGTCGGGTTCCAGACACTTGTCGCCACCAAGACGGCGCGCGTGGTGCTGGCGGCGGACGGCCGTCCCGTGGCCGAGTTTGGCCTGCGCCGAGCCCAGGGTCCCGATGGCGGCCTGGCCGTTGCGCGCGCGAGCTACGTCGCCGGCTGCTCCTCTACGTCCAATGTGCTCGCCGGCCGCCGCTACGGTATTCCCGTCTTTGGCACGCATGCGCACAGCTGGGTGATGAGCTTCGATTCCGAGCTCGAGGCCTTCCGCGCCTTTGCCAAGTCGAGCCCCAAGAACTGCACGCTGCTCATCGACACCTACGATGTGCGCGAGGGCTGCGAGCATGCCATTACGGTTGCCAAGGAGATGGAGGCGGCGGGCGAGCGCCTGTCGGCTATTCGCATTGACTCGGGCGACCTCGCCAAGCTCTCCAAGTATGTCCGCGGTCGTTTCGATGCCGAGGGCCTGCCCTATGTGGGGATCTCGGTTTCTAACGATCTGGATGAGTACACGATTCAGTCGCTGCTCGACCAGGGCGCGCCCATCGATAGCTTTGGCGTGGGCACCAAGCTCGCGACCTGCTACGACCAGCCGGCGCTGGGCGGCGTGTACAAGCTTTCCGCCCGCCGTGCGAGCGAGGCCGACCCGTGGACGCCGGTGGTCAAGCTCTCCGAGCAGCCCTACAAGCGCACGATCCCGGGCGTGCAGCGCGTGCGCCGTTATTACGACGGCTTTGGCGGCCCGGTCTGCGACATGATCTACGACGAGGACCATCTGGTGGGGGAGGGCGCCGCGCGCGGCAATACCCTCGTGGCCGTGAATGATGCCGCCCTGGTGACCGACGTGTCGGAGCTTGAGTATCGCGAGCTGCTGGTGCCGATCGTGCGCGATGGCAGCGCAGTGGCTCCGCGTGAGAGCATCCAGGACGCGCGCGAGCGCTGTGTTTGGGCGCTCGATCATCTGGACGCAGCTTTCAAGCGCTTCCTGTACCCGCAGACCTATGTGGTGGGCATGGAGCAGGGCCTGGCTCAGGTGCGCGACGAGCTCGTGCGCAAGAACATGGCCGCGGCCTCGGCTTTCCCCTGGGCAAAATGATCAGCATGCGACGGAAGATAACGGATCATTTTCTCGCTTGCCCGTTCGCCCGTTCGCTGAACAGTTGATTGGTTTGACGTATGACGACTTCTTATAAAACGATGGTGGTAAAGATCGGTTCGTCCACGGTGGTGGGCGCCGATGGCAAGGTCAACCGCGCCTTTATCGGCGGACTTGCCGATCAAGCCGCAGCGCTGCACAAGCTCGGCTGGCGTCTGGTCGTGGTGAGCTCGGGCGCTATCGCCTGTGGCTATCCCGTGTTGGGCTTCGACCGCAAGCCGGTCGGCGACCTTCCGAGCCTGCAGGCCTGCGCCTCGGCTGGTCAGTGCATCATCTCGTCGGCCTACGACGAGGAGTTCCATGCGCGCGACCTGCTCACCTCGCTCGTGCTGCTCACGCGTCACGACACGGCGCGTCGCACGTCCTACCTGCACGCGCGCGACGCCCTGCTGCGTCTGGTGGAGCTGGGCGTGGTGCCGGTCGTCAACGAGAACGACACCGTTACCGTCGACGAGATCAAGTTTGGCGACAACGACACGCTGGCGGCGCTCGTGAGCTGCCTGGTTTCCGCCGACCTGTGCGTGACGCTGTCCGACATCGACGGCCTCTACACCGCCAATCCGCACGAGGATCCGACGGCCGAGTTTGTCCCGGTCGTGCATAAGATCGATGCCAAGATCATTGCCTCGGCGGGTGATTCTTCGACCTCGGTGGGTACGGGCGGCATGATCACCAAGATTCGCGCGAGCCGCATCCTGATGACGGCGGGCATTCAGAGCGTGATTTGCTCGGGCGAGGAGCCCGATGCCCTCGTGCGTCTCGCCCGCGGCGAGAGCGTGGGAACCCTGTTCGATCCGCCGGCGGAGCGCCTGGACATCGCACCCCGCAAACTGTGGATCGCGCTGGGCGACAAGGCCCACGGCTCGGTGACGGTTGATGACGGTGCTGCGAAGGCGCTGGTCAGCCGTGGCTCTTCCCTGCTTGCGGTGGGTATTCGCGAGGTCGATGGCCAGTTTGCCGAGGGCGATGTGCTCGATGTGTGCGATCCGAGCGGTATGGTCGTCGCCCGCGGTATCGCCGAGGCCGATTCGGACGTGCTGGAGCTTGCAGCCGGCCGCCGCCAGGACCAGATCGCCAGCAACCGCCTGCTCGCTAACCTGGCCGAGAAGCCGGCGATACACAGGGATAACCTAATCGTCTTCGCTTAACCAATTGACGCTGCAAACGCCCCTAAGCGGCAATCTGACGTTCAATCGTCGGGCATGACCAAAAGGTCAATGCCCTCCTCTTTCACGTCACCTTGCTCGCTTAGGGGCGTTTTCGCTTTCCGTCCTCTTTCTGCAATGACTTCATTAACCTGGTACTTGGGGACGTTCCTTTTGTGACGGCAGGTGGGGACACTCCTTAGCTAGAAGATCCGGCGCAGGTCTCCGCGGTTGAGCGCTTCGTCGAAGAGGTGCTTGAACACCGCGCTGCCGTGCAGGCCGTCGTGCTCGAACTCGTTGGTCACCCAGGCATGCGAGTTGCCCACGCGGCTGAGCGTATCGAGCTGCATGCCCGAATCGACGTACATATCGTCGAAATACACCGCGGCCTGGAGTGGCACCTCGTTGCAGGCTAGGCGCTGCGGGTCGTAGATCTTGTCCCAGCTGGTGTTTTCCATCAGCAGGTCCATGGCGGGCTTAAACGGCATAAGCTCGGGCATCTGCTCAAACATCCACGGGAACATGGCCTCGCCGGTAAACATGAGCGGGCGCGCGAGTGTGTCGAACTCGGCACGATGGGCCTTCTCCTCTGCTGCGGCCCAGCGAATGGGCATGGTGTCGCCGTCGGCGTAGATAAACTCCTGCAGCGTCCAGTACAGCGGGTTTGTACGCGTGTTGGTGCGCTCGAAGGCGCGCATCAAAAAGCTGTCGGATACCGAGGAGCCGCAGCTAAGCGTACCGTCGCCAGTAACAAACGCGTGATCGATAATCCAATGCATGCGCTCAAAGCTCGGCTTCATGCCAAAGTCGCTGCCCATGAGCTGTAGGCGCTCGACCGTCATCGGCGAGCCGTCGGGCAGCACGGGCTTCTGGGCCTCGAGCGCATCGGCCAGGGCTGCCACGCGGTCGACGTCAGCGGGGTAGCGGTCATAATACTGCTGCGTCTTGGCGGCCATGCGCGGGAAGGTGTGCGCGTAGACCTCGCTTGCGCTCGCCGGCACGTGGGGGATGCCGCCGCAGGTAAAGCTTGCCGCTATGCCCTCGGGGAAGAGCGACAGATAGCTCAACGTCAAAAAGCCGCCGTAGCTCTGCCCGAGTGTGACCCAGGGCTTGCCGCCAAAGCCCACCAGGCGCAGGTACTCAAAATCGCGCACGATGGAGCTGGCGAGGTGGCGCTTGAGGAAATCCGCCTGCGAGCGTGCGGCATCGGAGCCGGCCGCCGTCGCGCGCTCGCACAGTGCGG
>URGG01000088.1 GCA_900547345.1 uncultured Collinsella sp.
GTCCTGCTCCTTCGGAGCCGCGGACAAGGCGCCACACTGGTCTGCGGAGTGTTCTGAAAACCAAGCCCGGCCCCCGCCGGACAGGTCACACTACTCGCAGAGCAGCTTAGCGATCTGGACGGCGTTGGTTGCCGCGCCCTTACGGATTTGGTCGCCGCAGCACCAGAAGGTGATACCGCGCGCGGCCTCGGGGTTCGAGATGTCGCGACGCACGCGGCCGACCCAAATCAGGTCCTGGTCGGACGTATCCATCGGCATGGGGAAACGGTCGTGTGCATCCTCGGCAGCCATATCGTCAACCAGCTTGACGCCGGGAGCGGCAGCCAGCGCAGCACGAGCCTCCTCGACCGTAATATCGCGCTCAAACTCGAGCGTAATGCTCTCGGAGTGCGAACGCAGCACGGGCACGCGCACGCAGGTGCAGTTCACGCGCAACTCGGGCAGGTGCATGATCTTACGGCCCTCGTTCTGCAGCTTCATCTCCTCGGAGGTAAAGCCTTCCTCCTTGACGCCGCCGATCTGCGGAATCAGGTTGCTCGCCAGCTGGGCGGCAAACGCGCGCGGCTCGGGAATCTCCTCGCCGCGGCCCAGGGCGGCCAGCTGAGCCTCGAGCTCGGCCATACCGGGAGCGCCGGCACCCGAAGCCGCCTGATACGTCGAGACGATCATGCGCTTCACACCGGCGAGCTGATGCAGCGGCCACGTGGGAACCAGGCCGATGATGGTCGCGCAGTTGGGGTTGGCGATAAGGCCGTGATGCCACTTGATATCGTCGGCATTGATCTCGGGCACGACCAGCGGCACCTCGGGATCCATACGGAAAGCATGGCTGTTGTCGACCACGACGGCGCCGCGCTTGACGGCCTCGGGCAGCAGCTCCTTGGCGATATCGTCGCCGGCAGCGCCGAGTACGATGTCGCAGCCCTCAAAGGCCTCGGGGCAAGCCTCTTCGATTACGATCTGCTCGCCGCGGAACTCAACGGTCTTGCCCGCAGAGCGCGCGCTCGCCAGCAGCTTGAGCTTACCGACCGGAAACTTCTGCTCGTTGAGGCACTCGAGCATCTGGGTGCCCACGGCTCCCGTCGCGCCCAAAATAGCAACCGTGTACTGTTTCATGCTTCCCCCTTTAAAGGTTGTGGCTTTTGCCCGCACGCCGAGCAGGCCAATTATTGTTGCCAGTGTATACAAGAACGGGGCGGGCACGAAACCCGCCCCGTCGAAACGAAACCGAAACGCAACGCCCCGCCGTAGATTTTGAGACATGACTCAAAAATCTAGCGAGATAGCAGCTACTTGTGGAGCGCAGCCAGAGCGGGATCGACCGGCGCGGAAGCCTCCAGGTCGGAGACCTTCACAATGCCGTTCTCATCGGAGAAGGCACGGTAAATGGTCCGAATCGCCAGGTCAAAGTCCTTCTCCTCGACACCGATAATGATGTTGATCTCGTCGCAGCTCTGCGAAATCATACGCACGCTCACGCCGGCCTGGCCAAGCATACCAAACAGATGGCCCGAGATACCTGCGCGGCCGCGCAGGTTACGGCCGACGGTAGCGATGAGCGCCAGGCCCTCGACAACCTCGATCTCGAGCGGCTCGACCTCCTGCTGAATGTCGCCCACGAGCGAGTACAGCGAGTCGTGCACATCCTGCTCCTGCACCACGGCGCCAAAGCGGTCGACACCGGTGGGCATGTGCTCGACGGAAACGTCATAGCGCTCGAAGACCGAAAGTGCGCGGCGCATAAAGCCGACGCGAGGCTTGGTGCGGTCACGGGCGACGTTGATGGCGACAAAACCGCGCTTGCCGGTCACGCCGGTAATGATGGGCTCTGCCTCACCCTCGTCAGCCGTCTCGCTAATGATGGTGCCGGGGTCCTGCGGCGCATTGGTGTTCTTGATGACCAGCGGAATACCAGCCTCGCGCACGGGGAACACGGCCTCCTCGTGCAGGACGCTTGCGCCCATGTACGAAAGCTCGCGCAGCTCCTCGTAGGTAACGCGGGCGATGGGCTGAGCCTCGGGAACAATACGCGGATCGGCAGAATAGAAGCCCGAGACGTCGGTCCAGTTCTCGTACAGGTCGGCGCCCAGGCACTTGGCCAGGATCGAGCCCGAGATATCGCCGCCGCCACGGTCGAGCAGCTTGATCTGGCCCTCACGCGTCGCGCCGTAGAAGCCAGGCATAACAAAGCCGCCCTGCTGGCCGTACTCCTGCACCAGCTCGGAGGTGCGGTTCATGCTGAGCGTACCGTCGTGATGGAACGCCACAACCGTCGCGGCGTCCAGGAACGGCAGGCCCAGGTACTCGGCCATCAAGCGAGCGGTGAAGTACTCGCCGCGGCTCACGAGCTCCTCGGTAGAGTAGCCGCCCGAGCGGGCGCGCTCGGCAAAGGCCGCGAACTCCTCACGGATGGGATAGGTGAGCTCCAGCTCGTCAGCGATATCAAAATAGCGCTGGCCAATGTCCTCGAGCAGCTCCTCACACGACACGTGGTACTTAACGTGCGCATTGACCAGATAGAGCAGGTCGGTCACCTTGGTGTCGCCCTTAAAACGGCGACCGCAGGCGGAAACCACCACAAAACGGCGAGCCGGATCGGCATCGACGATGGCCTTGATCTTCTTGAAGTGTTCGGCGTCGGCGACCGACGAGCCACCAAACTTGGCAATCTTAATCATGGGCTGGAGGTTACCTTTCTAAAAAGCCTCTGCGAACCTATTTTGCACGCTCTGATACCATGGTTTCACCGATTGGGACCAAGGCATCCGAGGAGCAGTGTTATATGGGAACTTATCATAGTACACGAGGACGCACTTTATCGTGCTCAAGTAAGGTGGCAATCCGCACCGGCATCGCTCCCGACGGGGGTTTGTTTGTCTCGGACGAGCTCGGCACCCAGCAGGTCGATATCAGCTCGCTTGCAGATAAATCGTACTTTGAAATCGCTCAAGATGTGTTGGGAATGTTACTGAATGATTACACGGCCGAAGAAATTTCGGCGTGTGTCGACGAGGCATATCGCGGCACGTTCGCGAGTAAAGAGGTTACGCCGCTCGTTAAACTCGACGCTGCGCCGGGCGCTGACGCCCCTCAGACCTATGTGATGGAGCTCTTTGGCGGCCCCACGAGTGCCTTTAAGGACGTCGCCCTGCAGATGCTCCCCCGCCTGATGGCCCGCACTTCCGCCAAGGACGGCGGCACCGAGCGCATCACGATCGTCACCGCCACGTCGGGCGACACCGGCAAGGCCGCACTCGCCGGTTTTGCCGACGCTCCGGGCACGGGTATTACCGTCTTTTATCCCGAAGGCAAAGTCAGCCGCGTGCAGAATCTGCAGATGTCCACGCAGGAGGGCGACAACGTCGCCGTCTGCGGCATCCGCGGCAACTTTGACGATGCCCAGAGTGCCGTCAAGCGCATCTTTGCCGATAAGGAGCTTGCCGAGCGTCTTGAGGCCGCCGGCACGGTGCTTTCGAGCGCCAACTCCATCAACGTCGGCCGTCTGGTGCCGCAGGTCGTCTACTACTTTGCCGCCTATGCGCAGCTGCTGCGCGCCGGCGCCATCGAGGCCGGCGACGCTGTGGAGTTCTGCGTACCGACCGGCAACTTTGGCGATATCCTGGCCGGCTACTATGCCAAGCGCATGGGCCTGCCCGTCGCCAAACTCGTCGTGGCCAGCGACAAGAACAACGTGCTCGCCGACTTCCTGACCACCGGCGTCTACGACCGCAACCGTCCGTTCTTCACGACCATCTCGCCGTCGATGGACATCCTCATCAGCTCTAACCTGGAGCGCATGCTGTACTTCCTGTCCGATGGCGACTGTGAGCTCGTTGCCGGCCTTATGGAGCAGCTGGCACAGACTGGTCGCTACGAGGTGCCCGCCGAGCTGCTGGCCAAGATCCAGAGCGTCTTTGGCTGCGGTTGGGCCAGCGAAGACGAGGTCCGCGCTGCCATCAAGAGCTGCTGGGATGCGAACGGCTACGTAATCGACCCGCACACCGCTTGCGGCTATCACGTCTTTGAAAAGGTCGCTCCCGCCGAGGGCGCCAAGGCCCGTGTGCTGCTTTCGACCGCCAGCCCCTACAAGTTCCCGCGCGCCTGCTGCGACGCCCTGGGCCTCGACGTTCCCGAAGACGACTTTGAGGCTATGCGCGTACTCGAGCAGGCCACCAATACGGTCGCCCCGACCCAACTCGCCGAACTCGAGTCCAAGCTCGTCCGCTTCGAAGACGTCTGCGACGTTGCCGACATGGCCAACTACGTAGAGCAGGCTGCAAAAAAGATGGCTACCAACTAAACCCCTTATAAGGCGCCGGCGAAAGCCGGCGCACCTTCTTTTATCAGATACCTACCGGGATGATGACGAACGTGCATAGCGTGCCTGGCTGTTTAGTTCGTCGCGAGTTCCGCACGCAAAGGAAAGCACTTAATGTGCTTTCCGTCTTGCGCAGGACTGTAGAGCAGCAAACTTAAACAGCGGGCGGCCCGGTCCGGGAATCCGCCCACGCGCACAGCAGAAGGGATTCCTTTTGTGTAGGCTTTGCGGAAATGTGGGTATTTTAGGATACGCCCGGCGGCGTGGTCTGTTGACGGCACAGCTAACGCCACGTATCCTATCGAACTGCGTGTTTCGTAGGGGGATGCTGACCCCTCGATTCAAGCCGTTGCACTTTACAGAAAGCTGGAATCATTCGAGAAGGAGTACGCTTTGCCTACTATTAACCAGCTGGTTCGCCAGGGCCGTCGTTCCGTGCCCAAGAAGTCCAAGAACGCTGCTCTGCAGCACAACTCCCAGAAGCGCGGCGTGTGCACCCGCGTCTTCACCACGAGCCCCAAGAAGCCGAACTCGGCTCTTCGTAAGGTTGCCCGTGTTCGCCTCGTCAACGGCATCGAAGTTACTGCTTACATCCCGGGTGAGGGCCACAACCTGCAGGAGCACTCCATCGTGCTCGTCCGCGGCGGTCGTGTCCGTGACCTCCCTGGTGTCCGTTATCACGTCATCCGTGGCGCCTACGACGCTGCTCCGGTCCAGAACCGTATGCAGGCCCGTTCCAAGTACGGTGCTAAGCGCCCCAAGGCTAAATAAGCCAGATAACGTTTTGATACTTTCGCCGTGTGCCGCCTAAGCGCCGCACGGTAGACACTTAAGGAGATTTCACATGCCGCGTCGTGCAGCAGCTAATCGTCGTGAGGTTCAGCCTGACGCCGTTTACAACAACCGCCTGGTGACTCAGCTCATCAACAAGGTCCTTCTTGACGGCAAGAAGGCCACCGCTGAGCGCATCGTTTACACCGCTTTCGAGATCGTTGCCGAGAAGTCCGAGGGTGGCGACGCTCTCGCTACCTTCAAGAAGGCTATGGACAACGTCAAGCCCACGCTCGAGGTTAAGCCCAAGCGTGTCGGTGGCGCTACCTATCAGGTCCCGATGGAGGTCAACTCCCGTCGTTCCACCGCTCTGGGTATCCGCTGGATCGTCAACTTCTCCCGCGCTCGCAAGGAGAAGACCATGGCCGAGCGTCTCGCCAACGAGATCCTCGACGCTTCCAACGGCCTGGGCGCTTCCGTCAAGAAGCGTGAGGACGTCTTCAAGATGGCCGAGGCCAACCGCGCGTTCTCTCACTATCGTTGGTAAGTTAAGGTAAGGAACTAACATGGCTAAGCCTAAGTACAAGCTTTCCGATACCCGTAACATCGGCATCATGGCCCACATCGATGCCGGTAAGACCACCACGACCGAGCGTATTCTTTACTACACCGGTAAGACCCACAAGATCGGTGAGGTCCATGAGGGCGCTGCCACCATGGACTGGATGGTTCAGGAGCAGGAGCGCGGCGTAACCATTACCTCCGCTGCTACCACGTGCTTCTGGAACAAGGACGGTAAGGACTACCGCATCCAGATCATCGACACCCCGGGCCACGTTGACTTCACCGCCGAGGTCGAGCGCTGCCTGCGCGTCCTCGATGGCGCTGTTGCCGTCTTCGACGCTGTTGCCGGCGTTCAGCCCCAGTCTGAGACCGTTTGGCGTCAGGCTTCTACCTTCAACGTCCCCCGCATCGCCTTCATCAACAAGTATGACCGCGTGGGCGCTGACTTCTTCAACGCTATCGAGACCATGAAGGATCGTCTCGATGCTAACGCCGTGGCCGCTCAGGTCCCGATGGGCGCCGAGGACAACTTCTGGGGCGTCATCGACCTGGTCACCATGACTGCATGGGACTTCAAGGCCGACGAGAAGGGTATGACCTACCCCGAGCCGATGGACGAGATCCCGGCTGAGTTTGCCGACATCGCTGCCACCAAGCGCGAGGAGCTCCTTGACGCTGCTGCCAGCTTTGACGACGAGCTCATGGAGAAGATCCTCATGGAGGAGGACTTCACCGTCGAGGAGCTCAAGGCTGCTCTGCGCAAGGGCGTTCTGGCCAACGAGCTCAACCTCGTTTTCGTGGGTTCCGCCTACAAGAACAAGGGCGTTCAGGAGCTGCTCGACGCTGTCGTCGACTACCTGCCCAGCCCGCTCGACGTCGAGGCCGTCACCGGTACCGATCCGGACACCGGCGAGGAGATTCAGCGTCATCCCTCCTTCGACGAGCCCTTCTCCGGCCTGGTCTTCAAGATCATGACCGACCCGTTCGTCGGTAAGCTCACCTATGTCCGCGTTTACTCCGGCCGTGCCGAGTCCGGCTCCTACGTGGTCAACGCCTCCAACGGTCAGCGCGAGCGCCTCGGCCGCATCCTCGAGATGAACGCCGCCGAGCGTATCGACCGTGACGACGCTGCCGCCGGCGACATCGTCGCTTGCGTCGGCTTCAAGAACTCCACCACCGGCGACACCCTGTGCGCCGAGGGCAAGGAGATCGTCCTCGAGAAGATCGAGTTCGCTAAGCCCGTTATCGACGTTGCCATCGAGCCCAAGACCAAGGCCGAGCAGGACAAGATGTCCTTGGCTCTGACCAAGCTCGCCGAGGAGGACCCGACCTTCCAGGTGTCCACCAACCACGAGACCGGCCAGACCATCATCGCCGGCATGGGCGAGCTGCACCTCGAGATCATCGTTGACCGTCTGCTCCGCGAGTTCAAGGTTGACGCTAACGTTGGTAAGCCCCAGGTTGCCTACCGCGAGACCGCTGGTCACGACGTCGAGAAGGCTGAGGGCAAGTTCGTCCGTCAGTCCGGCGGTCGCGGTCAGTACGGCCACGCCGTCATCAAGCTCGAGAAGATGGAGGAGGGCTTCGGCTACGAGTTCGTCAACGCTATCGTCGGCGGCGTCGTGCCCAAGGAGTACATCCCGTCCATCGACAAGGGCATCCAGGAGGCCCTGAACACCGGTGTTATCGCCGGCTTCCCGGTCCTCGACGTTAAGGTCACCCTGTTCGACGGTTCTTACCACGAGGTCGACTCCTCCGAGGCCGCCTTCAAGATCGCCGGTTCCATGGCTATCAAGGACGCCCTCAAGAAGTCCGATCCGCAGCTGCTCGAGCCGATCATGGCTGTCGAGGTTGAGACCCCCGAGCAGTACATGGGCGACGTTATGGGCAACCTCTCCGGTCGCCGCGGCAAGATCGAGGGCATGGAGGATCGCAAGAACAGCAAGCTCATCCGTGCCAAGGTGCCGCTGGGCGAGATGTTCGGTTACGCTACCGACCTTCGCTCCCAGACCCAGGGCCGTGCATCCTACACGATGCAGTTCGACTCTTATGAGCCCGCGCCCAAGTCCATCGTGGACGAGGTCATGAGCAAGAACGCCTAAGTTCGAGCTCCCTGTTACGTAATCCGCGAGAACATCTCTCGCACTCTTTGGAGGTTTAAGTTGGCTACCCAGAAGATCCGCATTCGCCTCAAGGGCTATGATCACGAGGTCGTCGATCAGTCCGCGAAGCTTATCGTTGAGACCGCTCAGAAGACCGGCGCTCGCGTTTCCGGTCCTGTCCCCCTGCCCACCGAGCGCAACCTGTACACGGTTATCCGCTCGCCGCACGTGAACAAGGACTCCCGTGAGCAGTTCGAGATGCGCACCCACAAGCGCCTCATCGACATCCTCGACCCCACCTCGGGCACCGTTGATTCGCTCATGCGTCTCGACCTCCCCGCTGGCGTCGACATCGACATCAAGCTCTAAGCGATATCGCTCATAGCTTAAAGGGCCCCGCTGCCGTAACGGCAGGGGG
>URGG01000089.1 GCA_900547345.1 uncultured Collinsella sp.
ATCGTTGGGGCCAGGCCCGATTTTGCCTCTTGACAATGTCCTGCTCATATTAAAAGGAACGTCCCCATCTGCCGGATTAGGAGAGACTCTCCAGCACGCGACGGAGCTCATGCTGAACGGCGTGGTCGCGGTTGCAGCCTACGACGCGATCGGCCACCGCTTTAAGCGCGGGGCGCGCGTTTTCCATCGCGCAGCCCGTGCCGACAAAGCGAATGATCTCGTAGTCGTTCATCGAGTCGCCAAACGCCATGACCTCGTCGCGACCAATGCCGTAATGCTCCGCGAGCTGCGCGATACCCGAGGCCTTCGACACACCAGGCTGCATGGCATCAATCCACGCGTTGCCCGAAGGCGCAAAAGTAAAGAGCTGACCAAGTTCGCGCTGTAGCACGTACGCGCTGTCCATAACCGCACTGTCGTCGCAAAAGATACTCGCTTTGATGATATTTACGCTGGGATCGGGCAGCTCCCAAATGCGCTCGGCATTGGGAAGGTCCTTATCGACCTCACGCACGAACTTGCACTCGTCATCGAGCAGGAAGGACTTGGTTCGGTCAAAGAGCGCAAGATGCAGATTGGGAAACGTCCTGACGGCTTGGGCGAGCCTTCGAATCGCCAGGTGGGAATACACCTCACGGTCTACCATCTTACCGTCGGCGTAGACCTGAGCGCCGTTAGCGGCGACAAAGTCCATCTTGTCGCGAACGGGCGCAAAGAACTCGCACAGGCGATCGTAGCGACGACCTGACGATGCAGCGAAATGCACACCATGCTCGTGTAGCGCCAGAATCAGTTCGTAGGTCTCGGGAGGCACCTGGCCGTTTTCGTCAAGCAGTGTGCCGTCCATATCGGATGCAATCAGTTTAAACATAGAAAAGCTCCCTTCGGGCTTGTTGGAATCGAACGTGTATCCGATTCCAACGTACCCAAAGGGAGCTCAAATAAGACTCCGCGGGCGTAAACGTTACAAGGACCTGGCAAATAGCTCACACATGCCAGAGGCCCCACGGTCGCGACGTCAGGCGGCCCGCCAAAGAATGTCCCCAACGACTAGTCGTTTAAGAACGTCCCCGATGACTAGTCGGCGAAGGTGAAGGTTGTAACGTCGAACATGCCCTCGGGGCGAATGCGGAGCGTCGGGATGACCGGCAGGGGCAGGAAGATGATGCCCATGATGGGGTCGAGCGGCGGCTCAATACCCATGGCGCGCGCCTTGACCATAAAGTCGTCGTGCTGTGCGGCAACGTCCTCTGCCGTGCCTTCGCTCATAAGACCACCGAGCGCCAGCGGAATGCGCGCCACGACCTCGCCGTTGCGCACCAGTACGTGACCGCCCTGGCCCACGGCCTCAACGGCAGCCATCATATCCGCCGCATTGTCGCCCACCACGCACACGTTGTGTGAGTCGTGGCCGATCGTGGAGGCAATGGCGCCACCCGTGATGGTGAAACCGCGCACCCAGCCGCGACCGATATGCTTGCCGACCAGGCCCAGGCCAGCGGGGCCGTCGCCATCGGCGCCCTCGGCCTGCAGCGACACGCCGCGGCCATGGCGCTCAATCAGCATAATGCGGCGCAAGTCCTCGGCGCTCTCGGGGCGGGCCATACCCGTGATAGCCATACCCGGGATAACATCGATAACGGCCTCGCCCGGCTTAAAGGCATAATCGAACACGTCAAGCGAAAGCTTCGGCAGCTTAACGGAAGCACGCAGCTCATCGGCAAGCGCTGCGACCTCGACCGTCTCGGGTGCGACCTCGCCCACAAAGGTGCCATCCTGCGCCACCAGGGCACCGGCGGCATAAACACGATGCGGAGCCTTGGCAAACGTCAGGTCATCGAGCAGCAGCAGGTCGGCGCGCTTGCCCGGGGCGATTGCACCGCGTAGCTCGTGCGGGTCGCGGCAGCCGTGATCTAGCCCAAACGCCTCAGCCGTGGAAAGGGACGCCATAGAGATGGCGACCACCGGGTCGACGCCGGCCTCGATGGCCACGCGGCAGACGTTGTCGATCATGCCGGTCGAAAGCGCGTCGGAGGGAGCGCGGTCGTCGGTCGCAAAGCAGCAGCGGCGGGCGCGGGCGGGGTTTTCCAGCAGCATCGGGGACAAATTGGCCAGATCGTGGCTGCACGTGCCCTCACGCAGCATCACATACATGCCGCGGGACAGTTTATCGAGCGCCTCCTCGGGAATCGTCGACTCGTGGTCGGCGATAATACCCGCCGCGGCATAGGCGTTGAGGTCCTTGCCGGCAACGAGCGGCGCGTGGCCGTCAACCTGCTTGGACGGCGTCTGGTTGGCAGCATCGATGCGAGCGCAAGTCTCGGGGTCGGGCATAAAGACGCCCGGCAGGTTCATCATTTCGCCCAGACCAAAGACATCGCCTGGATGCTCGGCAAAAAACGCCTGCATATCGGCAGCAGAAATAACGGCACCGGCCTGCTCGTCGGGCAGCGCGGGCACGCACGAAGGCATCATGTATTTGATGGAGATGGGTGCGCGGCGGCCGTCCTCAATCATAAAGCGCAGGCCGTCCAGGCCCGCCACATTAGCAATCTCGTGGCTGTCGGCAATGGCGGTGGTAGTACCGCGCATCGCGGCCATGCGAGCATACTCGGCGGGACGGATGTTCGAAGACTCGATATGCAGATGCCCGTCAATAAAACCGGGAGCGAGATAGCGACCCTGGCAGTCGATGACCTCAGTTGCCTCATAGGTGCCAGCGGCATCGTCGCGACCATCGTAGAGCACGCCGACGATCACACCGTCCTTGACGGCAACGCTACCGGGCGCCACGCGCTGGCCATACACGTCGACGATCTGTGCATTGGTAAACAGCGTGTCGACGGGCACGCGGCCCTCGGCGGCCTCGATCACAGTCCTCATGACCTCAACGGACATACATACTCCTTTAACCGTAGAAAAAAGCTGCGGAGCGGACAAGCCTTCACCGCAGCATGCTCATAGCCATTGTATGCACAAACGATGGGTCAACAATACGCCTCTCCGCTTAACGGCACACGCCACTTGGTGCAATGGGGACTGCCGCTGAGCACCAATGACTACTCGACGACTACTAACTGCCGTCCCGACAACAAAAACGCCGATGTTTTGGCATCGCCAGCGAGCGAGTCGCATTTGAGACAAGGTGACGTGAAACGAAAGGGCGCTGACCTTCTGGTCGCGCCCTTGAAGTTGAACGTCAGATTGTCCAAATGCGGCCCGCGCAGCGTCGGCCGGTCCGCCGTTCGGTAGAACGGCGGAACTAAATCAACTTGAAGCCCTTGCGCTTGCCCACGGAGAGGGTGTCACCCAGCTTGAGGGCGCTGGGATCGATGTTATAGCTCTTGGGAGCCACGGCCTTGCCATTGATCTTGACGCCGCCGCCGTCGATATCGCGACGAGCCTGGCCGGCGCTCGCCGAAAGGCCCAGGTCCTTGAGCAGGCCGGCGAGGTAGATCTGACCCTCGTCGTTGACGGTCAGCTCGACATGCTTCTCGGGGAAGTCGGCAAGCTGGCCCTCCTTGAATACGCGGTCGAACTCGGCCTGAGCCTCGTCGCCGGCGCCGGCGCCGTGGTAGGTGTCGCACAGGTCGCGGCCCAGAGCGCGCTTGAGCTCGTAGGGGTCGGCAGAGCCGTCGGCCAGAGCAGCGTCGATCTTGTCGACCTCGGCCGGGGTGAGCGAGCTGGCCAGACGATAGTACTTGCCGATCATCTCGTCGGGGATGGACATGGTCTTGCCGAACATATCCTTGGGCGCGTCGGTCAGGCCGATGTAGTTGCCATAGGACTTGGACATCTTGCGCACGCCGTCGGTGCCCTCGAGCAGCGGCATGGTGAGCGCAATCTGCGGCTCCATACCCATCTTCTCCATGAGCTCGCGGCCGGCGAGCAGGTTGAAGAGCTGATCGGTGCCGCCCATCTCCACGTCGGCCTTGATCTGCACAGAGTCGAAAGCCTGCATCACGGGATACAGGAACTCATGCAGGGCGATCGGCGTCTGAGACTGGTAGCGCTTGGTAAAGTCGTCGCGCTCAAGAATGCGGGCAACGGTGAACTTGGAGCACACCTGCAGCAGGCCGGCCAGATCCATCGAAAGGATCCAATCGCCGTTGTGCACGATGGTGGTCTTCTCGGGGTCCAGGATCTTCATGGCCTGGCTCACGTAGGTCTCGGCGTTGGCCTCGATCTGCTCCTGCGAAAGCTGCGGACGCGTGGAGTTCTTGCCCGAGGGATCGCCGATCAGCGCGGTGCCGTTGCCGATGATGAGGGTGACGTTGTGGCCCAGGTCCTGGAACTGGCGCATCTTGCGCAGCGGCACGGCATGGCCCAGGTGCAGGTCGGGGCTGGTGGGGTCGACGCCGAGCTTGATGTTGAGGGGCTCGCCCTTCTCAAGCTTCTTGCGAAGGTCGGCCTCGGGAACGATCTGCGCGGCGCCCGAGGTGATGATACGCATTTGCTCGTCAACAGACAGCATTGGGTATCCTCCTTTTGCTATAGCACCCTCACCGGATACGGCGGTGCTGGAAGTCCATAAACTCTCATATGATAACAAACTGACGCGACGCGGCACCTACGACAGGAAAATCCTCGTCCTGCCGCATGCGTCAATGGCAACTGGCAAACGTGTACCGTCACGCTCGACCAGATAGCGTACCTGCCGACGGCGCAAGCAGTCGCGGCAACGGACCTGTCCCGTCGCATCGGTAGCGCAGACGCCCTCGGCGGTCAGCAGGCAGTGCTCGCACACCATAAGCTCGGGACGGTCGGCGTCGACCGGACCCCAGACGCCGGGTTCAGCAGCCAGTTCGGCAATACGCTCCGCATCATTGCCGAGCAACTCGGCCGGCAAGTACACCCGCCCCGCACCGAGTCCGCGCAGCCAGGTAAGCGTGGCCCGATTCGCGCAGAACACCGGCGCCGCCACGTCAAACGTCACGCCCAGCTCGCGAGCGATCACCACCTGTCCCAGGTTGCGGCAGACAACGCGCCCGGCACGCTGCATCAGTGAGCGGGTCCAGTCAGCGTCACACGTGCGGCACACCTCGTCAAGCACCACAACAGCGTCGGACAAATCGAGTTCTCCGCGCGGGTCGGCATCCATCAGCTGCCAAGCAAAAACCATGCGAGCGGGAACCGCGCACTCCACCAACTCCGTCGACGCACCGCCATCCACCGTAACGCCCTCAAAGGGCAGTACCTCAACGGCACGCGCAACGGGCGCAATCGCATCCGCCTCGGCCCGCATGCGCTCCAACACCGCCGCCGTCTGATCCAACACGCCGGCGCTGCGAATCAGGTACACCTCGCAGCCCGTGTCAACCTTACGCTTGCAATGCACGACGACGCGCTCCCCCGCCGCGGCATCCACCGGACAGGGCACCTGCGGCCAGCGCTTGGGCACATCGGGACGCGCGTCGGCACCCGGATAGAACCGAATCTCGAGCGTGTCACCCGCCGCCACGGCGGCATCGAGCTCAACGGTCACCTCTTCGTGGCCAACGGCCACCAGGCGTCCCACGCGCACACCTTGGTTGATCGCACGCTCAAAGCTCATAAGCTCGGCACCCGAACGTCCTCGCAGGTACGCATCGGTAAACCCACGGTTAAACGACCTTCCCAGCTCGCGCTCGAGCTCTTCCACGGCACCGGGGTCCCACGCGCCGTCGCACAGCATATCGAGTGCCCGGCGCCACACCCGCACCACGTTGAATACGTAATCAGGGTTCTTCATGCGCCCCTCGATCTTGAGCGACGCCACGCCGGCATCTACAAGCTCGGGCAGATGCGCAATACCCAGATAGTCACGCGGGCACAGCAGGCGATCTCCCTCGACGGCGACAACGCTCTGTCCAGCCTCGTCCACCAGGTCGTACGCCAAACGGCACGGCTGCGTGCAGTCGCCGCGCATCGCCGAGCGCCCACGCCGCAGGGCCGAGAACTCGCACGCCCCCGAATAGCCGATGCAAATCGCACCGTGGCAGAATACCTCGATGGGCACGCCCGTGGCACATAGCGCCGCAATCTCGTCGACCGTCAGCTCGCGTGCCGTCGTCACGCGCTCGACCCCAAGCTCATCGGCGGCAAGCCGCACGGCGCTCTCGCTATGAGCGCCCGCCTGCGTGGACAGGTGAATCTCGACCCCGGGAATCGCCGCGCGCAGCGCGCAGGCCAACCCTGCATCGGCGACAATCAGAGCATCGGCGCCCAACTCCAGTGCATGAGCTCCCAACGCCACCGCGTCGGACAACTCATCGTCAAACACGAACACGTTGAGCGTTACGTACACACGCACGCCATGGGCATGCGCCACGGCGCAGCCGCGCGCAAACTCGTCATCCGTAAAGCCATGGGCGCTCACACGGGCGTTAAAGCCGCCCAACCCCGCATAGATGGCATCGGCACCCGCGGCGATGGCCGCAAGCATCTGGTCGAGTCCGCCCGCCGGCGCCAGCAGCTCGGGCAGCGCCGCCCCGGCAGCATCCAATCCAGTCTCGTATTGTCCGCTCGGCCCCATCGTCCGAATCGCCATCGACATACTCCTTACCAAGGTATGCATTCACTCTGAAAAATGCCGTCTTCCAGCATACACGAGGCCTCGCGCGCCCCGTTTGGTTTATCGTGTAATAACTTATGTCCATCCTGCCCCGACGGCACATCCACCGTCCGGCACGACATACCTGGAGGTCAATATATGGGTCCTCGCCAACGACAGGGACGCAGCCGTTCAAAGACGCATGCTCTGCCCATAATCCTGCTCTCGTTTTTGGGCTTTTTGCTTATCGCGGGCGTGGCGTTTGGCATCGGCATGGTCGGCAACGTCAACCGCTGGCTGTCCGATCTGCCCGACTACACCGACGCCAACGCGTATCTGGTGAGCGAGCCCACCGAGATCGTCGACTGCAACGGCAACAAGATTGCGAGCTTCTACACGCAAAACCGCAAGTCCATCACCAAGGACGAGGTCTCCCCCTACGTGCTGCAGGGCACCGTTGACGTCGAGGACGAGCGCTTCTACGAGCACGGCGGTATCGACCTGTGGGGTATCGCGCGTGCTGCGGTGGCAACCCTCGGCGGCGGGCACGAAGGCGCCTCGACTATCACCCAGCAGCTGGTGCGCAACACCATCCTGCAGGAGGAGCAGTTCGACTCGACCATCGAGCGTAAGGTGCGCGAGGCCTACATCGCCGTCAAGATGGAGGACATGTACTCCAAAGACGAGATCCTCATGATGTACCTCAACACCATCTACTACGGTCACGGCGCCTACGGCATCGAGGCCGCAGCCGAAACCTATCTGTCCAAGAGCGCCGCCGACCTCACCCTGAGCGAGGCCGCACTGCTCATCGGCCTTCCCAACTCGCCCTCGCAGTACGACCCCACGGTCAACCCCGACCTGGCGCTGTCCCGTCGCAACAAGGTCCTTGACAACATGTTGCGCCTGGGCCACATCACGCAGGAGGAGCACGATGCCGCACAGGCCGAGCCCATCACCCTCAACGTGACCGAGATTTCGGGCAGCGGCGTCGACGTATACTCGCAGCCCTACTTTGTCGCCTATGTTAAGCAGCTGCTGGAGCAGGAGTTCTCGACCGACGTGCTCTTTAAGGGCGGCCTGACCGTCAAGACCACCATCGACCCCACGATGCAGCAGGTGGCAGAGAATGCCGTCCGAGAGCAGCTCGACACGCTCTCGCTCGACGGCCTGGACATGGGCATGGTCGTCGTCGACCCCAAGACCGGCTACATCAAGTGCATGGTGGGCGGCTACGACTACAACGCCGACGAGAACCACGTAAACCATGCCACGGCCAAGCGTCCCGTCGGCTCCACCTTTAAGGCCTTTACGCTGGCAACTGCCATCCAAAACGGCATGAACCCCAACGTCACCCTCAACTGCAACTCGCCGCTCAAGGCCAAGGGCACCACGACCGAGGTCCAAAACTACGCCAACCATAGCTATGGCAACATCACGCTTAAGCAGGCGACGGCATACTCCTCCAACACCGGCTACATCCAGGTGGCGGAAGCCGTCGGCAACAGCAAGATCATCTCGCTCGTCAAAAAGCTCGGCATCGATCCCGCCAAGGACAACATCGAGGACGTTCCCGTCATGACCCTCGGCACCGGCTCCACCTCCCCGCCCCAGATGGGCGCCGCCGGTGGTGTTG
>URGG01000090.1 GCA_900547345.1 uncultured Collinsella sp.
CCAGTCGGTCCAGACTAATGTCGGCTGAAAGGAATTCTGGCTGATGATCTGTTCGCGACAAGGACTCGATAGGTAGCCCCCTCTATGCCCTTCTGTAAGTTGCGGTGAAATAGGGGCTGAATTTGGGGTTGAATCGTTTAAACAGTCCCTATTTCACCGCAACTTACAGAAGGGAATGAAAAAAGGCGGGGGCTCCGGGTGGAGTCCTCGCCTTTATTACAGGGGGCGATGTTATTCGCGTACCGTGGAATTAGACCAGGCGGGCGTTGATCGTCTTGGCGATCTCGGCGGCGTCGGTGGAACCCTTGACGGTGGCACGGAAGTCCTCGTCCATGAGCGCCTCGGCGACCTTGGACAGGATCTTGAGGTGCGTAGTGCCGGCCTGGGCACCGGGGATGAGCAGGGCGATAGCCACGTTGACGGGAGCGCCGTCCATGGTGTCCCAACCGGTCACGCCGGACTCGTCCTTGACGACGATGACGGCAGCCTCGGTAATGGCGTCGGACTTGGCATGCGGGATGGCGAAGCCCTCCATCATGCCCGTGGTGCCCTCGGCCTCGCGGGCCAGGAAGGCGTTCATCACGGCGTCGGCGTCGCTGGCGATACCAGCCTTGACGGCCTGGTTGGAAACGAAGCTCAGAGCCTCGTCACGAGAAGCGAAGTCCTCGGCGACAAAAACATTCTCGACCTTCACGAAGTCGACAGCCTCGGCCTTGGGGGCCTCGACGGCAGCGGCCTTGGGAGCCTCAACCGGCTTGGCTGCAGGAGCGGCCTTCTGGTTCTTCTCGAAGTCGTACTTCTTGAAGGCCACGAACAGGATGCCACCGACCACAGCGCCGATGAGGATCGCGAGGACCCAAAGCGGACCGTTCTCGACAACGGGCAGGACCAGGAAGCCACCGTGAGGCGCCGGATCGTGAACGTTGAACATAATGGTCAGGATCGAAGCGATAGAGGAACCGAGCATCATGATGGGCATGACAGGCCAGATGTTCTTGGTCATGAACGGAATGGCGCCCTCGGTGATGTGGGTGCAACCAAGGATGAGGTTGACGACACCGGCGTCGTGATCCTCCTGGCTGAAGTACTTCTTGCCGACAACGACGGCAAAGGTGGTGATCAGCGGCGGAACGATGCAGGCGGCGGAGACGGCAGCCATGAAGTTGGTGCCGAAGTTGTAGGTATCGGTGCCAACACCAGCAGCCAGAGCCTCGGTGAGCATGGCGGTACCGGTGACGTAAGCAGCCTTGTTGACCGGGCCGCCCATGTCAAAGGCGCACATGCAGCCAATGGCAAGACCCAGGACAACGGCGCCAGAGGCGGACAGGCCCTTGAGGAAGTCCATCATGGCGGTGTTGATGGCAGCCATGGGGCCGGAAATGCCAAGCATGACCAGGCCGACAATAGCCGTCGAGAACAGCGGGTACAGGAAGATAGCCTTGAGGCCGTCCAGGTTCTTGGGCAGGCCGGCAAAGACCTTCTCGAGTAGCAGGATGACATAGCCGGCGAGGAAGCCGCCAACGATGCCGCCCAGGAAGCCGAAGCCCACGCCGGCGCCACCGGCGTCAATCATGCCGGTCTCGGCGTTAACAGGCAGGCCCTGGATGGCGATCATACCGGCAACAAAGCCGGGGACGAGCGCCGGGCGCTTGCCGATGGATTCGGCGATGTAGGCGGAAAGCACCGGAACCATAAGGTTCATGGCGATGCCGCCGATGATCTTGAGCATCGCAGCAAAGCTGTTGTAGTCAGACGCCGTCGAATCGAAGGACGTAATGCCCCACAGGAACGAAACGGCGGTCAGAACACCACCGGCAACGACGAAGACCAGCATGTGGCTGACGCCGTTCATGAGGTGCTTGTAGATGATGTGACCGATGGACTCCTTCTCCTCGACCTCATCCTCGATATCGGCAGCAGCTGCAACCGTGTCGTCACCCTTGGCGGCGAGCGCGCGGTCAATCAGCTTACCGGCGGCCTCAACGGACAGGGCCTTGGAAACACCAACGGAAACCATGGGCTTGCCGGCGAAACGCTCAGCCTGTACATCCTTGTCGGCTGCGACGACGACGGCCTTGGCACCAGCGATCTCACTCTTGGTGAGCTCGTTCTCGACACCGACCTGGCCATGAGTCTCGACCTTAATGGTCAGACCGCGCTCGGCAGCTGCCTTCTCCAGCGCCTCCTTCGCCATGAAGGTGTGCGCAATGCCGGTCGGGCAACCGGTCGCGGCGATGATGTCAAACTTAGCCATGTGTCCCTCCTTCTATAGTACAGCGCCCGCGGGCGCTCCCCTACACGCGCTTCGATGCGCGTTTTTCCACAACTGAAAGATACCAACCTACCGTCCGCGTGAGAAGAGACAAGGTGCAATTCTCCGGTGAAAGGTTCTTTCATAACCGTAAACGGTAGATGAAAGTTTACCATCAACACTTGAAACGGCAAGGTGTATCTTGTAATTGAAAATGCCCGTATACTATGGCATTGCAAATCAAGCTAGATTTTCATGCCAACCAGGAGCCATCCATGACCGATAGTAGCAAGAGCGCACTTTCCCTCATTAGCACTCATCAGGGATACAGCGAGTCCGAGCAGCGCATTGTCGACTATATATTGGAGCACCAGTCCGAGGCTCCACGCCTCACGGCGGCTCAGCTCTCGCGCGCCGCTGCCACGTCCGAGGCAACCGTTTCGCGCTTCTGCCGCAAGCTTGGGTTTGGCAGCTTCCGCAGCTTTCAGTTTTCGTTGGCGAGGGATTTGGAAAGCCAGCGCAACGAGGGCCTGACCGACGAGGTCTCGCTCGACAATATGGAGCAGAGCCTCAAGAACATCCTGGCTGCCAAGGTGAGCGAGCTTAATGCGACCATCGACGGTATCGACCACGATACGCTGGCGGCTGTTGTGCATGCCCTTAAGCATGCAGGGGTTATTGAGTTTGCGGCTGTGGGCAATACGAACGCGGTCGCGCTCGATGCGACGTTTAAGTTTTCGCAGCTGGGCCTGCGCTGCATGGCGAGCACCATTAGCGAGACATCAATCGGCTTTGCGCTCACGTTACGCCCGGGTGACGTCATCGTGCTTATCTCAAACTCCGGCAAATCGCGCCGATTGAATCGCATGGCAAAAGCGGCTCGCAACTGCGGCGCAACCGTAGTCGTCATCAGCAGTGACAGCAAATCCCCACTCGCGCGCCTGGCAGACTACACTTTTAATACCGTCAACCACGAAGCGCTGCTGACGACAGGCGACTTTGCGTTCTCCAAGATCAGTGCCACGATGATCATCGAAGTCATCTACAACTTCCTGCTGCCCGAGATTGAAGACGCGCGTGAGCATATCAGCTACTACGAGGAGCTCATCCAGCCGGATAAGGTTGTGGAGTAAAACGCGAAGTGGGACAAAAAATTCAGTCTATTTTGTCCCACCAACACCGCTGATACGACCTAACCTCGAGCTTCTTCGAGCATCTGCTTGGCGTGCGCCAGGCTTGCCTCGGACTGATCGCCGCTCAACATGCGGGCGATCTCGGCGGTACGCGCTTCGCCGGTTACCTCGTCCAAATGCGTCTGGGGAACATCGCCCGGTTCCTTGCTGACGACATAATGCTTGTCAGCCATGACGGCGACCTGCGCCAAGTGGGTTACGACAATCACCTGATGCGTAGCGGCGAGATCTGCCAGCACGCCCGCGAGCGCACGCGCCGTAGAGCCACCGACACCAGAATCGACCTCGTCAAACACCAGCGTATCAACACCGTCCGCGTTACCGAGGACAACCTTGCTTGCCAGCATGACGCGGCTGAGCTCGCCGCCCGACGCAATTCGACGCAGGGGACGCGGCGTCAAACCAGCACCGCTGCGGTATAGCAGCTCGTAGCTCGAAGGACCAACGGGCGTCCACTCAGCACGGGGAAGATCGCGCGACTCCCAGACGAGCTCGGCGCCGCCCATCTCCAGGCGAGCCATCTGGCGGCCGACCTCGTGGCAGAAGCGCGGGGCCGCCGTATTACGGGCGCGCTTAAGTGCCTTGGCAGCGGCAAACAACTCGCGCTCAGCGCTCCCGAGTGCCTCACGCGCCTTTTTAATCTGTTCATTGCCATCATCGACCAAGGACAGCAGCTCTTGCGAGCGATCGCGCATGGCAAAAACATCGTCCATGGTGGGACCCCACTGACGCAGCAGGCCCTTGAGGTCGGAATACCGCTCACGCATGCGAGCGAGCTCGCGCGGGTCGAAGGCGATGCCATCGCGATAGGCACGAAGCTCGTTCGCGCAATCCTCAAGAGAGATACAGGCATCCGAAAGTGCATCGGCAATGTCGCCCAGTTTGCGATCGACGGTAGCCATTCGGGAAAGCTCCGCCACGGCACTGTTCACGGCATCGAGCGCTCCCCCTTCGGCCGCAAGCGATGCATGGGCATCGTTAGCCGTGGCAACAAGTACCTCGGCATGTTCGGAGCGCGGCAGCAGTTCCTCGAGTTCCTCATACTCGCCTGGCTTGGGGTCAACCTCGCCGATGCGCTCGAGGGCAAAGCGCGCTTCCTCGACGCGACTCCCTTGCGCACGCGAGGCCTCCTCGACGCGACGGACCTCCTTGGCAGCCGCGCGCGAGGCTTTAAAGCAGGCGCGGTACGCATCCAGCGCCTCAAGCGCAGAGCGCCCCGCCCACGCATCGACCATCGCAACGTGATGCGCCGAATCGAGCAAGCGCTGGTGCTCGTGCTGGCCGCACAGATCCATCATCACGCCAACGCGCTCCGAAAGCTCGCGCACACTGGCAATGCGGCCGTCAATCTTCACGCGGCTGCGGCCCTCGGCAGAAAGGCTACGCTGGACCGTGAAACCCTCCGTGTCGTGTGGACCGTCGAACAGCCGCGCCTCAACGCTAGCAAGCGCCTCGCCCTCGCGCACCGTCGAAGAATCCGCACGCTCGCCCAAAATAAGCTTGAGGGCCGAGAGCAGCGCGGTCTTACCGGCGCCGGTTTCTCCAGTCAGAACCGTTAGGCCCGCGCTCGGAACCAACGTCGCCTCGCGAATGAGTGCAATGTTGGAAACCTGCAGCTCATCGATCATGACGCACTCCGTAGAATACGCGGCTCACCGAGTTGTAAAAACTCTCGGGGCCGTAGTCGAGCAGCAGCACATCGCCGGGGCCTCGGCGCACGGCCACGCTCTCGACCGTGCCGTCGCAGGTAATAAACTGTCCATCGATAGCGATCGCCGGAACGCTCGGGCGATCATCGGACATAAAGATTTCGACGACATCACTCGGCGAAGTCAAGAAGGCACGGGCCTGAATGGTGTGCGGCGCAATGGGTACGCAGACCATACCCGTATAGTCGGGGCTCACAATGGGGCCACCTGCACTGAGCGCGTACCCCGTAGAACCAGTCGCCGTGGACACGACCACGCCGTCGCCACGCAGTCGATCGATATGGTGGCCCGACACCGTGATGTCGAACTCAACCATATCGGACAGGGGGCCGCGCGTGAGCGCCATGTCGTTGAGGGCGAACGTGCGCACGACATCCTTCGTGCCATCGTCGCGCACGGACACGATATCCGCGGCGATGGTGGCGCGACGGCTCACGTGCAGCTCGCCGGAAAGGGCGTCGCTCACGACCTGCAGAATGTCGCGCTCCTCGGGGCTCGCAGCAGTTAAAAAGCCCAGGTGACCATAGGAAAGACCGAGGATAGGAATCTCGCGATGGTTGAGGATGCGGGCAGCGCGCAGCAACGTACCGTCGCCGCCGAGCGTAATGACCAGATCGGAGCCGTCAATATCAGGCGTGCTTTGAATCTTCGATCGCTGGTCGGCAGCCCATGCGACCTCATAGCCCTGGCGCGTCAGCCAAAGCTCGAGCATCAGGCCGCTCTCAACCGCCTCTTGCTTGTAGTAATTGGGAACTAGAAAGACCTTCATAGCGTTGCAGCTTTCTCGCTCAAAACCGATACCTGGAATTGCAGCTCGTCTTGCGTGCGGTCGCCGGGGTCAAATCTCGTGCCGTACAGGAAAAACTCAACGTTTCCCTTGGCACCATGAATGGGCGACACGCACACATCGACCGGGAACAGCCCCTTGGCAGCAAAGAGTTCAACTGCCGCAACGAGTGTATCGCGGCGCACGGCGGGATCGGTCACAATGCCGCCCTCACCCACCAGCGCCGCCGGAGCCTCAAACTGCGGCTTTACAAGCGTGCAGAATGCACCCGTAGGCGCCAGGCACGCCAGCACCGCATCGATAATGTTCGCGATGCTGGTAAACGAGACATCACACACAGCCAGGTCGATGGCGCCGGCATAGCCAAGCTCAGGCAGCTGCGTCACGTTTGTGCGCTCATGCAGCGTCACGCGATCGTCCTGACGTAACGACCAATCGAACTGGGCGCGACCAACGTCCACCGAGACAACGGTCGCAGCTCCGCGCTTGAGCAGGCAATCGGTAAAGCCGCCGGTAGAGCAGCCCACATCCAGACAGGCAAGGCCCGTCGGATTGATACCAAACGTATCAAGCGCGCCTTCGAGCTTAAGACCGCCGCGGCCAACATAGGGAATGCGCCCCTTCACGTGCAACGGCAGGCCCGGGGGCACCTTAAGGCCCGGCGAAGTCAAGCGCTCGCCGCCACTCGAGACCAAGCCAGCCATAAGAGTGCGAAGGGCATCCGCGCGATCGGCGCAGATGCCCTGTGAAATCAGTTCGTCATCAAGACGCACGCGTTTCATGAATGCCATCAACCATTCGTATCCGGAGATGCGGCCTAGCTATCCTGGGATTCGTTTGCCGCATCCTCATCGTATTCCTGCTCGAGCTTGTCGGCCTCACGCGGCGTCAGCTCAAACTTATCGACCATGTCGACCGCACGGGAGCCTAGCTCAATCGCCTCGTCAAACAGATCGAGCGAACGCTCCAAGGACGTATCCTTAGAGCGAACGGTAGCTATGATCTGGTCCAAGCGGTCCGAAATCTCGTCGAAGTTGCGGACGGAACCCTCTGGCATGGCTACTCCTCGACGGTACCGGTCTCGGCCTCGGCGACCTCAGCGTCCTCGTCGAGAACGCCGGCCTCGGACTGAGCAACCGCAACCTTTGCGGCAGCCTCGGCAGCCTGTGCCTCCTCGCGAGCACGATCTTCGGCCAGCAGCTCCTGGTACAGGTCCTCGCCCGGCAGCTCCTCGCTGCGAGCGATCTTACCCAGCACGCCGTTGACGAACGACGCGGACTGGTCGGTGCCATAGGCCTTGGCAAGCTCGACGGCCTCGTTGATCACGATGGCGTCCGAGACCTCCTCGTCAGTGAGGAAACGCATCTCGTAAACGGCGATACGCAGCAGGTTGCGGTCGGCGCCGGGCATGCGCATAAGATCCCAGTTCTTGGCAACAGAACGCAGGGCGCAGTCGATGCGGTCGATATGCTCGTAGGCACCGCGGCACAGCTCCAGCGCATAGGGATCGAGGGGACCCTTCGAGATCAGGAAATCACCCTCGAGGACGCGCTCGAGCGGGCTGTCCGTGGCCTCGGCCTGGAACAGCAGCTGTAGCGCCTGACTGCGGGCAAGCGTACGCCCGCGATAAACCTTAAGGCTCAAAGGTTACTCCTTGGGGAAAACGAGACCGTCGATGCAAACGTCAACGCGCTCGACCTCAACGCCCACCTGGGCATCGATAGCGGCGACCACGGCAGCGCGAACGGCCTCGGCGAGTTTCTTGAACGGATAGCCAAAGAACACCACGACGCGCACGGTAAGTGCGAGCTTGTCGCCGACGACCTCGGCCTCGACCGCCGGCTCGGAAGCCGGGGCCTTGGACGAGAGCATCATGGAGACAAGGTTGGTGGCAAGGTCCTTGACGCCAACGGAGGCGATGCCCTCGACATCGGACACGGCGCGCGAGACGATGGCGGTCAGAACATCGGGCGAAATGCCGATGCCGTCAATCTTGATTTCCTGGGGCATGAGTCCTCCTAGAAGAGTTGGTTGCTAGACGCGGGAGACGAACTTGCCGTCGCGGGTGTCAACCTTAATGACCTCGCCCTCGTTGAGGTACATGGGGACCTGGATGACAGCGCCGGTGTCGATCGTGGCCGGCTTAGTGGAACCCTGGACGGTGTCGCCCTTAAAGCCCGGGTCGGTCTGGACGATGGTGGTCTCGATGAACATCGGCGGGG
>URGG01000091.1 GCA_900547345.1 uncultured Collinsella sp.
TAACATTGACGCCAAAGTGCCAAAACCACCACAAAGGTGCCTGTCCCCTTTGTGGTGGTTTTGGCCCGAGATAGCAAGAAACCCGGTCCTGTACGAGGCAGAACCGGGTTTCTTTAGCAATGCTTGCTGTACTCAGGCAGTAACTAGCAGTTACTCAGCCAGGAAGTCACGCTGGACAGCGGGATCGACCTTGACGCCAGGGCCCATGGTGGAAGACACGGAGATGGACTTGACGTACTTGCCCTTAGCAGAAGAGGGCTTGACGCGCAGGATCTCGGTGTACAGGGCAGCGTAGTTCTCGACGAGCTGCAGCTCAGAGAAGGACTTCTTGCCCAGGGGCACGTGGCAGATGCCGTAGCGGTCGGCACGATACTCAACGCGGCCGGCCTTGAGCTCGGAGACCATCTTGGCGACGTCCATGGTCACGGTGCCGAGCTTAGGGTTCGGCATGAGGCCACGGGGACCAAGGATCTTACCGATGCGGCCAACCTTGGCCATCATGTTCGGCGTAGCGATAGCGGCGTCGAAGTTGATCTCGCCCTTCTGAATCTGGGCGACGAGCTCGTCGGAACCGATGATGTCGGCGCCGGCAACCTCGGCCTCGCGGGCCTTCTCGCCCTCGGCGAAGACGGCAACACGAACGGTCTTGCCGGTGCCGTGGGGCAGGGAGATGGAACCACGGATGTTCTGGTCAGCCTTACGAGTATCGATGCCCAGACGGAAGTGGGCCTCGACGGTCTCGTCGAACTTGGCGGTGTCGAGCTCCTTGATGAGCTTGGCAGCCTGAAGGGGGGTGTAGAGCGTGGCGCGGTCGATCTTCTCGGCAGCGGCGTTATAGCTCTTACCATGCTTAGCCATGTGCATTACCTCCTGTGGTTAAACGGGCGTGAGCCCTCCCACATCGTATCGTGTGCCCTATTGCACACATTTAACGGGCGCCCCGGTCGGAGCACCCGTCGTTACCATAAGAAATCGCTACTCAGCGATGGTGACACCCATGGAACGGGCGGTACCGGCGATGATCTTCTTGGCGGCGTCAATGTCGTTGGCATTGAGGTCCGGCATCTTGATCTCGGCGATCTTGGTGAGCTGCTCCTGGGAGAGCTGACCAACCTTGTCGGCCTGGGGCTTAGCGGAACCAGACTTGAGGTTCAGCTCCTTCTTGATGAGGTGAGCCGCCGGCGGGGTCTTGGTGATGAAGGAGAAGGACTTATCCTCGTAGACAGAGATCTCAACGGGGATAATGTCGCCCTTCTTGTCCTGCGTCTCGGCGTTAAAGGCCTGGCAGAACTGCATGATGTTCACGCCAGCAGCGCCCAGGGCGGGGCCGACGGGAGGAGCGGGGTTAGCTGCACCAGCAGGAATCTGGAGCTTAATGACGTTGGCAACCTTCTTCTCAGCCATGGTCATTCCTTTCGAATCACGAGTGTGAAGTACTTGCTATATCGTAAGCACGCACGTGTTAGAAGCACTCCTGAGATGAGCAGTCACAGAAGAAGCACGCTCGCGCGAACGGACGAAAACTTAAGCGATGACAGCGACCTGGTTAAAGTCGAGCTCGACCGGCGTCTCGCGGCCAAAGATCATCAGCGTGACCTTGAGCTTGCCAGCCTCGGTGTTAACCTCGGAGACCTTGCCATCAAAGTCGGTAAGCGGGCCATCGGTGACGCGGACGGACGTACCGACCTCAATATCAACCGAGGTGCGCTTGGGCGAATCGCCCTTACCGGGACGACGAGTCATCTTATTGTACTCATCGCGGGAAAGCGGTGCGGGCTTACCGTTGCCGCCCAGGAAACCGGTGACGCCGGGCGTGTTGCGAACACACGTCCAAGCATCGTCATCCATCTCCATGCGGACCAGGACATAACCCGGGAAAATCTTGGAATCCTTGGTCTCGCGCTTGCCACCCTCTTTGATCTCGGTGACGCGCTCCATAGGAATCTCGATATCAAAGATACGGTCCTGCATGCCCATGGTCTCGATACGATGCTCGAGATCGGACTTTACGCGGTTCTCGTATCCGGAGTAAGTGTGAACGACGTACCAACGCTTAGACATGGTTTAGCCCCTCAATCCAGAGAACAGAGCAAGAGCCTCGCCAAAGCCAGCATCGAGCAGAGCGATGACGACGCCGACGACGATCAGAGAAGCGCAAACGACAACCGAGTAGTTCACGAGCTCCTTCTTATCGGGCCACGTGACACGCTTCATCTCGGACTTGACCGAAGCGAAATACTTCTTGGTGCGGGCGAAGAAACCAGGCTTCTCGTTCTTCTTGGACTTCGCAGCCTTCTCGTTCTTCTTGGCAACGGCCTTCTTGGCCTCAACCTTGGAGTTGGCGGCAGCTTTGTTGGCAGGTGCCGGCTGCTGAGCCTTCTTCTTGTTCTTCTTGTTGGCCATTTGGGTTACCTCCGCGCAATGCGCTTATACATGAGTAAACCGTAAGCCCCCAAGTGGGAGCTTACGGAATAATGACTGGCACGCCAGGAAGGACTCGAACCCTCAACACTCGGTTTTGGAGACCGATGCTCTACCAATTGAACTACTGGCGTATGTGACTAGAGACTAGCGAGTCTCTTTGTGCAGCGTGTGGTGACGGCACCAGGGGCAATACTTCTTGATCTCCATACGATCAGGCATGGTCGACTTGTTCTTGGTGGTCGTATAGTTGCGGCGCTTGCACTCAGTGCACGCAAGAGTAACTAGAGTACGCATGTATCCTGAACCTTTCATTTCCGCCCCGTACGGGCACGAGTTGATACTTTATCAGCTCTACGTAAGTGCTGTCAACGAAAACCTCGAATCAATTGGTTCTCGGTGAACCCATTCATATTTGGAACACATCAATGGAGCCAACGAGATCTAATCGACGGTGCACCCAGGACCATTATCGATCCTCTCGACACCAGCAACGGCTCAATATCCATTGCAGAAAAGAACCCGGCACCCATATAAGTGCCGGGTTCTCTAAGTCAGCTATATCAAAGAGCTAATTTACTCAATGATCGTGGAGACGATGCCCGAACCGACGGTGTGGCCACCCTCGCGGATAGCGAAGCGCAGGCCCTCCTCCATGGCGATCGGGTGGATGAGGTCGCCCTCGATGGTGATGTGGTCACCAGGCATAGCCATCTCGGTGCCCTCGGGGAGCTTGACCGTACCGGTAACGTCGGTGGTACGGAAGTAGAACTGAGGACGATAACCATCGAAGAACGGGGTGTGACGGCCGCCCTCCTCCTTGGTCAGAACGTAGATCTCGCCGGTGAACTTGGTGTGCGGGGTAACCGAACCGGGCTTGCAGAGAACCTGGCCGCGCTCGATGTCCTCGCGCTTGATGCCGCGGAGCAGCAGACCGACGTTGTCGCCAGCCTCGCAGAAGTCCATGGACTTACGGAACATCTCGATACCGGTAACGACGGTGTTCTGGGTATCCTTGATGCCGACGATCTCGACGGGCTCGTTGAGCTTGAGCTCACCGCGCTCGACACGGCCGGTAGCAACGGTACCACGGCCGGAGATGGTCATAACGTCCTCAACGGCCATCAGGAACGGGAGGTCGTTGTTACGAGCAGGCGTCGGGATGTACTCGTCGACGGCCTTCATGAGCTCACGGATAGCGTCCATCCACTTGGCGTCGCCCTCGAGAGCGCCCAGAGCGGAACCACGGATGACGGGGATGTCGTCGCCGGGGAAATCGTACTCGGAGAGGAGCTCACGGGTCTCCATCTCGACGAGGTCGATGAGCTCGTCATCGTCAACCATGTCGCACTTGTTCAGGAAGACGACGATGTAGGGAACGCCGACCTGACGGGCGAGCAGGATGTGCTCGCGAGTCTGAGCCATGGGGCCGTCGGTAGCGGCGATGACCAGGATGGCGCCGTCCATCTGAGCAGCACCGGAGATCATGTTCTTGACGTAGTCAGCGTGGCCCGGGCAGTCAACGTGAGCGTAGTGACGGGCAGCAGTCTCGTACTCGACGTGGGAGACGGAGATCGTAATGCCGCGCTCGCGCTCCTCGGGAGCCTTGTCGATGTTCTCGAACGCAGTGAAGTCAGCCTTGCAGCCCTCGGTCTCGGAGAGAACCTTGGTGATGGCAGCGGTCAGCGTGGTCTTGCCGTGGTCGACGTGACCAATGGTGCCGATGTTAACATGCGGCTTAGTGCGCTCAAACTTCTCTTTGGCCATAAAGCCCTCCTCTAAACAGGTCGTCCCCGGACGGGACTTTGCCTTTATACCATAGTGGCTTCTCAACATACTATTGAGAAGCCACCGTGTTACCTATGGTAGCGGTGACTGGATTCGAACCAGTGACGCCACGGGTATGAACCGTGTGCTCTAACCAACTGAGCTACACCGCCGGATGGAGCCTGCAACCAGACTTGAACTGGTGACCTCTTCGTTACCAACGAAGTGCTCTACCGACTGAGCTATACAGGCACTTGACGGGTGGGAGCTATAGGATTCGAACCTATGTAGGCAGAGCCAACGGGTTTACAGCCCGTCCCCATTAACCACTCGGGCAAACTCCCAATCGTTCAAGTATCCGCAGGTCCTTTGGTCTTTTGGACCGCCGCCCCCGCGAACGAAAAAGATAATACGATGCAACCTTGGGAGCTGTCAACGAAAACCTCTAGATACACGGTTCCGGGCGTATCTATATAGCCGTGACCTGCGGTTTTATTGAGTTTAGATATGAAGGACAGTGGTTTTGGATACTGAGGTGACGTTTCCCGAGGTAACACTTTGGTGTAGTAGAGTACACCTTCAGGATCGAACTTCGATAACGGCTTATTTGCACTTATATATAGGTCGAGATCGGGGCTGCCCAGACAGAAGATTGCTCTTCCCAGGCAAAATCGAGCGTGGATTTTCTTCCGTTTGAAATCGAGCGTGGATAATCTCCCACTTTACCGTGCCATCGAATCCAAAGTGGCAGATTATCCACGCTCATTCACTAGGCGGAAGATTTTCCACGCTCGTGTGTCCGAATATCCTCGCTCGACCAGGATGACTGGGACCGGTCCGACCTTTGTCTCGATCTGTAACATTTAGAGAGCATTTTCTCCCCTATCTGTTACAGGTCGAGATATTACGCAGAGACCTCCGCTTACGTCTCATTCTGTAACAGTAAGAACGGTTTTCAGCCTCTTCGTGTTACAGATCGAGATGTTATCGGCCGTCCCTTGGCAATGTCTCGATCTGTAACTATAAGGAAGGTCTTCAGCCCACTCGTGTTGCGAATCGAGACAAACCTGAAGCTCGGTTGGCGCCAAACACGCTGACTTATCGACATAAATAGAAACGGGCCCTGTCCCACAAGGGAACAGAGCCCGAAACTCTCATGGAGCCAGTGACAGGAATCGAACCTGCAACCCACTGATTACAAATCAGTTGCGCTACCGTTGCGCCACACTGGCACACTTGGCGCTTTCGCGCGAAGCCAGTTAAGAATAAAGGAATTGCGGACGAGGCGCAACAGGCCCTTCACCCGACCGCATCTCAAAACTATTCGCCAGAACGAATAGTTTTATCCGTTCGCCAAAACCAAAAACTATTCGTTTTGGCGATGCCGACCCGCAGTCCATTGATTACAACTCAACGGGCTAGCCAATTGTGAAACGGGTCTCTATGGATAATCCCCTACCGGCCACGAAGGGCCTTGAGCTTGGCCAGGGCATCGGGGCTCAGGCGGCTGCCCAGAGTCATCTTGATCTGCGGAGCTTCCTCTGCCTCGTGAACGTCGTTATCGATCTGTTTGATCTCGTCCACCAGCATACGGCTCGAGATGCGCGTGACGCCCTTGCCCATGACGACGGCCTGGATCGTGCCGTCACTCGACACCACGGAGCACGCGCGGCCTTCCTCGCGCGCCTCGATGCAGAGCTTTTGCACCACGGTATCGGCCGATACGCCCGTCGGCGAAAACTCGATACGCACGCCGCGAGCAGGCAGGTTGGGGCGCTCGTTGGAGATATTGCCCGCGCCGTCAAACACGATTACGGCCTCGTAGCGGCCCTGAGCAAAGGCGGCGACGTCGTTGATGAGGGCGGTGCGCGCCATATCGTGGACGTCGCTGGAATACGGATCGTCGGAATGGTCGTACACGAGCTTTTCGTAGCGCGGCGTGCAGTGGATCACGTTGTAACCGTCGACCACCAGCAGCTCGGGCTTGTTGGAGTGCACCGTCGAGACCGGGTCGGCGATGGCCTGCGCAAACGCATTGCCGCCCACGCCGTAGGTCGCGGCCGAAACAATCGGCTTGGCCGAGCCCTCGCCAAAGCGCTTGGCCTTGGACTTGGCACGGTTCTTTTTGGACATGCGCTACTCCTCCCCCATGAGCTCGCCGGCGTTGCGGCGCAGCCACTCAAAGCACAGCGCCGTGGTCGCCTGGGCAACATTGAGGCTCTCGGTCATGCCGCGCTGGGGAAGCTTGGTCAAAAAGTCGCATTTCTCGAGCACCAGGCGCGAGATGCCGTCGCCCTCGGAGCCCATGACGAGCGCCACGCGGCCCTCGAAGGGTGCATCCCAGCAACTGCCTTCGGCGTGCTCAGAGGCACCGCCCACCCAAAAGCCAGCGGCCTTGAGGTCGTCGAGTGCACGGGCGATATTGGGAACCTGCGCGATAGGCAGATGCATGACGGCGCCGGCAGAAGTCTTGTAGCTGCCAACGGTCACACCGGCGGCGCGCTTGTTGGCAATGATGACACCGGCCGCGCCCACGACCTCGGCAGAGCGCACGATGGCACCAAAGTTGCCGTCGTCGGTCACATGGTCGAGCACAACGACAAGCGCCGGACCGTCGCCCGCGCGGTCGAGGATATCGGCAACATCGGCGTAGGGGAAGTTGCCCACCTCGAGCGCGATGCCCTGGTGAGCGCCATGGCTCGACAGCGCATCGAGTTGCGCGCGCGGCACATACTTAATGCGGACGCCCGCGGCGTTGAGATCATCGACCAGACGAGACAGAGCGGCATCGCGCTCCCCGCCCTCGGCGATGAGCGCGCACTTGACGGGAAAGCCGGTACGCAGCGCCTCGGCGGCAGCACGGCGGCCTTCGATAAACTCGCCCTTGGGAGCCTGGACAGCGTCGCGGTTGCGATCGCGCTGCGGACGTGCGGCCTGGGTGCGATCGCGCTGGCCCTTGGGAGCGGCAGCGCGATCATTGCGGCGAATCGGACGCGAGCCCGAAGCAGCCTGCTTGCCGCCACGAGGCGCACGCTTGCGATTGTCGGCCATAGGACGGCCTCCTTAAATAGATAACGAACAAGAATCGACCGTCCGAGCCACGGCACCTTGCCTTTCAATCGTCGGGCATGACCACCAGGTCTATGCCCTCCTCTTTCAAGGCAATCTGCCGCACCTCGAACGGTCGACAAATACTAGAGACTCTTAATACGAGTGCCCGCGGCCGTATCCTCAATGGTGAGGCCCAGGTCCTTGAGCTGGTCGCGGATGGCGTCGGCCAGATCCCAGTTCTTGGCGGCACGGGCCTCGGCGCGGGCCTCGAGAATCTTGGCGGCAGCCTCGTCCACGTCGTCGCCCGTATAGGCAACCAGACCGGCGGCAACGCCCAGCAGACCCAGCGGCAGCTCGACCTTGGGCTCGGGAAGCTCAACGCCAAACGTATCGAGCAGCTCGGCCAGCGTCTGATCCGGTCTGATATTGGCGTCGCTCCTTACGAATCCTGCCTTGTGCGACTTTACCTTGCGCACCATCTC
>URGG01000092.1 GCA_900547345.1 uncultured Collinsella sp.
CGGCTCGGCGCTGTCGCGACAGGGGATTACTTGGCTGAATTGAATATGGTGCGCGGCCTTTTAGGCCGCGCTTTTTGTTTGGTCGCGCGTTGTGCGTGGATAAGAAAAGGGCCCAAGGTTTGTGCCTTGGACCCCAAAGGGTTGATGAACTGGCTTAAGACTCGGCCGTGATTGTTAGAACTTGACGGTTGGTGCCTGGCGGGCGGCCTCGGCGGCCTCGAAGCCCTGGCGCTCCTTAAACTGGAAGATGCCGGCAAAGATAACAGCCGGGAACGTCTGGATGGCGTTGTTGTAGCTGAGGACGCAATCGTTGTAGCTCTGGCGCGCGTAGCTCACCTTGTTCTCGGTGTCCTCGAGCGTAGCCTGGAGCTGCGTAAAGTTGGTGTTCGCCTTAAGGTCGGGGTAGGCCTCGGCGACGGCAAAGAGCTGGCGCAGCGCACCGGTCAGCACGTTGTCGGCTTCCATCTTGGCCTCGGGGGTGGTGGCGCTCACGGCGGCGTTACGCGCGTTGACTACGGCGGCGAGCGTGTCCTGCTCGTGCTTGGCGTAGCCCTTGACGGTCTCGACCAGGTTGGGGATCAGGTCGTTGCGACGCTGCAGCTGCGTGTCGATGTTCTGCCAGGCGTTATCGATGCGATTGCGCTTGGTGACCATGTTGTTGTAGATGCCGGCGATGGCGCAGACGATCACAACGACAACAACGATACCGATGATGACGGGAAGCATGATGTCTCCGTTTCGAATGGCAGCGGCGTTTTGCGCCTGCCGTTGTTGGTATAACGTATCTAGTATACCCGCAACCTTCGGCGGTGCCGAACTTTCCGGTAAGCGTTATGTTTCAACCAGGGAGGGGGCGCCAATATCGAACGGGCGGTACAGGTGTAAGATATGCGACAAATTAAGGAATGCTGTCTACGCCTTGAGGATGGCGATACGGATGGACCTTCGCATCAAGAAAACCTATCGTGCCCTGTTCGATGCCTTTACCGAGCTTTTGGAAGAGCATCGGTTTGAGGATTTGACGGTTGCTATGCTTTGCGACCGTGCCCTGATTCGTCGCACGACGTTCTATAAGCACTTTCGCGATAAAAACGATTACTTTGCCTTTTATATCGATGAGCTTATGACGGGCTTGCCGCAAAAACAGCCCGATGAGGCCGGCGCAGTGTCTGCCGAGGACGTGCGCGCGCTTCGACACGCGATTTTGGACGATGCCATGGATTTGATTTTGGCGCACGAGCAGCTCATGGATAACATTTTGGCAAGCAGCATGTCGGGCATGTTGACCAACGTTATTTGCGACCGCATTGCCCGCTCCATTCGCGAGCGTGTGATGAACGTGCTTGCCGAGGATGCCCTGGCGCCCGTTTCGCTCGAGACAACATCGGAGTTTATCGCCGGTGGCATTATTCGACTGTTCACAAATTGGTGGGAGTCGGGTCACGATCTTGAGCGTCGACCCGAGATGGCCGACGTGGTTGATGCACTGTTTGAGCGCACCATGACGCCGGTGCATCACTAGAAGTGGCGGAGAGAGGGGGATTCGAACCCCCGGAACGCTCTCGCGCTCAACGGTTTTCAAGACCGCCGCATTCAACCGCTCTGCCATCTCTCCGTGAGTCGTAATGATAGCATCGTTTTGAATTTGCAACAGGGAAGGCGAACGATGACGAGCACCGAAATCGACGAGAAGTTCATGCGCGAGGCGCTGGCCGAGGCGCGCGCCGCTGCTGCGGTGGGCGAGGTACCGATTGGTGCCGTGGTGGTGCGCGCGGGCGAGATTGTCGCGCGGGCGCATAATCGTCGCGAGCTCGACCAGGACCCTTCGGCGCATGCAGAGTTCGCGGCCCTGTGCGCTGTCGCTCGGTCGCTCGGTCGCTGGCGCCTTTCCGATTGCACGGTCTATGTAACGCTCGAGCCTTGCTGCATGTGTGCGGGGCTTATGGTCAACGCGCGCGTGGGGCGCTGCGTGTATGGCGCGGCTGATGCCAAGGCGGGCGCGCTGGGTTCGCTATATGACCTGAATGCCGATTCGCGCCTGAACCATCGGTTTAATGTAACCGCCGGCGTGCTGGCGGATGAGTGTCGTGAGGTGTTGAGCGGCTATTTTAGTGGGCTGCGTGGCGCCGATGGTGCTGGCTGCGGTTGTGGGGCCGATCTTGAGGCGCATGCCGCTCATGCCGAGGCGCTCACGTGTGCCGAAGATATTGCCGTTGAGGCGGTTGACTTTGGCCCCGCGTGCCGCCGGCCCCGCCGTGTGCTGCTGGCAATCGACTCCTTTAAGGGTAGCGTTTCGAGCGCGCAGGCGGAGGCGGCGGTTGCCGAAGGCGTTCGCCGTGTGTGGCCCGACGCCGAGATGGCCGCGTTGCCGCTGGCAGATGGTGGCGAGGGAACGCTCGACGCCATCGCCGCACGCGGTGGCGAGCTTTCAACCTGCGAGGTTGCAGGTCCCTTGGGCGACCGCGTGTCTGCCCGGATGCTGGTGGACGGCGAGCACGAGTCCGCGGTCATCGAGATGGCCGAGGCGGCGGGTATTGGGTATTCGCCTTGCACGGAGTCGGCGGCGTTGGAGGCCACAACCTATGGCGTGGGCGAACTGATGCTTCGTGCGGTTCGCGCGGGTGCAAAGACTATCTATATTGGCTTGGGCGGCAGTGCCACCAACGACGGCGGCGCCGGCATGCTGCAGGCGCTGGGCGCGCGTCTTGTCGATGACCGTGGCTGCGATATCGCGCCGGGGCTCGCGGGCCTTGAACGAGTCGCCGGTGTTGATCTGACGCCGGCGCTTCGGGTGCTGGGCGGCGCACGCATCGTGGTGCTTTCCGATGTCGAGAATCCGCTCGTGGGGCGTCGCGGGGCGCTTGCGGTGTTTGGCGGGCAAAAGGGCCTGCCGACAGACGATGCCGAAGCGCTGGGCGGGTATGACGGCTGGATGGTTGGCTACGGTCGACTGCTCGATACGGCGGTTGTCGAGGCACGGGCTCAGGGGCTACTGCGCATGCCCGAGGGTGCGCGGACGTTTGGCTCGGTGCTCGGCGTGCCCGGTGCCGGTGCCGCAGGCGGCCTGGGTGCCGCGCTGCTGGCGCTCGGGGCGGAGTTGCGTTCGGGCGTTGAGACGGTGCTCGACCTCATTGGGTTCGACGAGCGCGTGAGCGATGTCGACCTGGTCATAACGGGCGAGGGCAATATGGACGAGCAATCCGCTGCCGGCAAGGCGCCGGTGGGTGTGGCCCGCCGTGCTAAGCGCTATGGCAAGCCAGTGGTCGCCGTCGTGGGCGGTCGTGCCGATAGCCTGGATGCGGTGTATGGGCAGGGCGTCGACCTGGTTTTGCCGGTCTGCCGCAGACCCATGGGCCTTGAGCTGGCGCTCGATCCGCGCGAGGCAGAGGCAAACCTTGTCTGCGCTGGCGAGACTGCCGCTCGAGCTTACGATCTCGGCCGACTCTAGAAAAATTATCGTTCGGTCTAGCTTGGATAGCCAAAAAGGTAGTCAAAAAAGCTCCGTCCCAAATTAGCCACCTTGCCCTGTCGAGCAGGAGCAGGTAAGATATATCGAGCGCCTAGCGCGTTCGATGGGTTCGGATGACGACATGTTCCGAATCTGGTCAGGTCCGGAAGGAAGCAGCCATAAGGAGCCCATGGGTGGGAGGAACGAAGCCATAAGGAGCCTCTGTCGGGCATCCGAATCCATCGAGTGCGCAGGCGTTTTTTGGTGCCGCGGCTACCCGCGAGTGCCGGCAGGGCGCTTGGTGTCTCGCTGGTCCTCGGCTTCGCCTGCGGGATCGCTCGACTACCAAGCGCCCTGCCGGCACCCGCGGGTAGCCGACCAAAACCGCCTGAAGGGTCACATTTATCTGATAATTGAATCCCCGGCGTTATGCCGCTCGCTGGCGTTGCCAAAACATCGGCTGCTACGTGCCTTGGGCGCTAGTGACCGTTGCCCTTACATCTGTAACGAGTTGCTTACGCATCTCCAGGGTTCTCCGTACTATCATGAATCAGATTGAATTGAGATGATGATAGGGAGCGCCTTTTTATGATTGAGCTGCTCAGGCGTTTTGGTGGTAAGTTTCGCCGGTATATGGTGATTGGTCCTGCGTGCAAGCTGATCGAAGTGATTTTTGACCTGCTGACGCCGTTGGTGATTGCCCAGATGATCGATAAGGGCATCGGCGCACGCGATGTCAACGCCGTTATCCACTACGGTATGCTGCTCGCCGCCATGGCCGTGATCGGCATCTCGTTTACGCTCGTCTGCCAAAAGATGGCGGCGCTCACCTCGCAGGGCATGGGTACCGATATCCGCGGCGCGCTCTACGAGCACATCAACAAACTGAGCTATGCCGAACTCGACCGCTTTGGCACGCCGTCGCTTATCACCCGCATCACCAACGATGTCAACCAGGTGCAGCTTGCCGTGGCGCTGGGCGTGCGCATGCTCATCCGCTGGCCCTTCTTGGCGGTGGGCTCTATGTGCGCGGCTCTTGCCATCGACCTTAAGCTCGGCATGATTTTTTTGATTTGCACGCCCGCCATTGGCCTGGTGTTTTGGTTTGTCATGGCGCGCTGCATTCCGTATTACAGGCAGCTGCAGGCAAAGCTCGACCGCATCGCGCTTATCTGCCGCGAGGGCCTTTCGGGCGCCCGCGTGGTTCGCGCCTTTGTGCGCGAGGGCCACGAGCGCGAGCGCTTTGCCCAAGCCGCCGACGACCAGGCCAATACCGCCATCGCGGTGGGCAAGCTCTCGTCAATCCTTAATCCCGTCACGTTTCTTGTGATGAACCTGGGCGTGTGCGCCATCCTGTGGGTGGGCGGCATCCAGGTCAACGTGGGCGAGCTTACGCAGGGCCAGGTCATGGCGTTTGTGAACTACATGACGCAGACCCTGACCTCCATCGTGTACGTCGCCAACCTGGTCGTTGTCTTTACCAAGGCGAGCGCCAGCGCGTCGCGCATCAATGAGGTGCTCAACTGCGAGCCGAGCATCACCGACGAGGACAACGAGCCGGTCGTGCTGCCCGAGCCGAGCGAACTGGCGGGCGGCGCTGCTCCAGTCTCCGCGGTGAGCTTTGGCCATGCGAGTTTTTCGTTTGGCGCGGGCGCGGCAAATGCCGTCAACGATGTGACCCTGGAGCTCCCGCTGGGCAAGACGCTCGGCATTATTGGCGGTACGGGCAGTGGTAAGTCCACACTCGTCTCGCTCATCCCGCGCCTGTACGATGCGAGCACCGGCAGCGTGTGCGTGATGGGTGCCGACGTGCGCGCCTGGCAGCTCGACCAGCTGCGCCATGTGGTTGCGACCGTTCCGCAGCGTGCGTCGCTGGTGAGCGGCACCATCCGCAGCAACCTGACCTGGCGTGACGAGTCGGCGACCGACGAGGAGCTCTGGGTAGCGCTCGATATGGCGCAAGCGAGCGAGTTCGTGCGCAGCAAGTCGCAGGGGCTCGATGCCCCTGTCGAGGCGGGCGGTAAGAACTTTAGCGGTGGCCAACGCCAGCGCCTGACCATCGCGCGCGCCCTGGTGGGCTCGCCTCAGATATTGATTATGGACGATTCTGCCTCGGCGCTCGACTTTAAGACCGACGCGGCGCTTCGCCATGCCATCCGCGAGCGCAATGTGCGCGGTGCCGCCGAGGGCGAGCTGCCGCTGACCACGGTGATTGTGAGCCAGCGCGTCTCGACCGTGCGCGATGCCGACATGATCTGCGTACTCGACCACGGCTCGGTTGCGGGCCTGGGCACGCATGACGAGCTGTATGCAAGCTGCCAGCTCTACCGCGAGATTTGCCAGTCGCAGCTGCGACGCGAGGAGCTCGAGGGCCAGCAGGGGAGCACGACGCCCACGCCCGCTCCGACCGCCCCCGCATCCGTCTGCGCAAAGGAGGGCTGCTAAATGAATCCGTACACTTCTTCCGGTTCGGTCGCCACGATGACGGCCAACGTGTCCGGCAACGATAACCTCAACGACCTGGGTGACGGTCCGCGCCAGCTCGGCGATCCCGAGCGCTATCCCGTGGGTGCGGTGACCCGCCGCCTGCTGGGCTATGTTCGCCCGCACCGCGCCTCGTTTACGGCGTCGTTTGTGAGCGCCGCCATCTCGGTGATCTTGCAACTCTATACGCCCATCCTCGTCGGCGAGGGCATCGACCTCATCGTCGCCACCGGGCAGGTGGACTTCGATGCGCTGCTGCCGCTCGTTACCAAGCTCGCGATTGTCGTGGTGGGCGCGGCGGCCCTGGTCGTGCTGGGCCTGCCCTGCGCGCTGGGCTACAACGTGTGGAGCGGCATCCAGCCCCTGGGCGCGGGCAGCACCGTGCTGGATTTTGAGGACTTCCTTGTCAGCAACCTGTTGCTGCCCATCGGCGCAGTCGTCTATCTGCTGTTCTGCGTCAGCCGCTGGGGCTGGGGCTTCGAAAATTACCTCGCGGAAGCCAATACCGGAAAAGGCCCCAAGCTCCCCCGCTGGCTGCGTCCCTATTTCCGCTATGTTCTCCCCCTGCTCATCATCGTCATTCTGGTGCAGGGCCTTCTGTAATCAGTCAAAAATCAAGAGCCGTCCCCACGGGGCGGCTCTTTTGTGCGGTCAGGCATTATTCTTCTTTTTGGTATTCCAGGATATCGCCGGCATCGCAGTCCAGTGCCTCACAGATGGCCGCCAGGGTGGAAAAGCGAATGGCCGTCACCTTGTTGTTCTTGATCTTGGAAAGGTTGACATTGGAGATGCCAACGCGTTCGGCCAGCTCATTCAGCGATATTTTGCGTTCCACCATCATGCGGTCCAGCCGTAATATTATTTTCCCCATAGGCAAAGTCCCCTTTACACCAGTCCTTCTACATCCTGCTCCAGCGCTGCGCCGTGGGCAAAGCTCTGCGTCAGGCACAGCACGATAATTCCCATCGAAAAGCCGTAGAGATTCACACTGGTCTCCACGGCGTCCAACCCCTGCACCAGCCGGGAAACGGCACTCATCACCAGCCCGATCACCGGCACGACAATGCAAAAAATACCGATCTCCCGCAGCATACGGATGTTATCCGGCTGGAACGGCGTGCTTTCCTGCGATTTTTTTAGGATGAGATGCACATTCCGGAATACCATCGCCATCAGCGAAAGAATGAACACCGCACTGATCCCAAACAGCAGCACGGCCCGCGGCTCCACCGCCCCCGCGGCGTTGGTCCCCGCCCTTTCACAGCCGACAATCGTTA
>URGG01000093.1 GCA_900547345.1 uncultured Collinsella sp.
GGCCACCCGCATGGGATGGCCGCCAACCGTTAACTCATGCAAGTTAACGTATTTTACTCGTCAAGTGTTTCGATGCGGGGCTTGATGATGCCATATCCACCATTCTTACGGTGATACACCACATTGATGAGACCGGTCGTCGCGTTCTCGAACACGTAGAAGTCGTGGCCCAGCAGATCGGTCTGCACCAGCGCCTGCTCCTCGGTCATCGGGGTGACGTCGATAACCTTCTCGCGGACGAGCAGATCGTCCTCTTCCTCGGGCAGCAGCAGGTCGGCCAGATCCTCGACGCGCTCGACCGGTGCGACATCCGCGGCGCTGGCACCGCCCTGGCGGTTGTCCACGACCTTGGTCTTGAACTTACGCAGCTGGCGGGTGACCTTATCGGCGGAGAGGTCGATGGCGGCGTACATATCTGCACCGTGCTCGGCAACGCGAATCACCGAACCGCGGGCACGAACCGTAACCTCGACGATTGCCGGGTTGGGGTTCGAGGGGTTCTTCTCATAGCGAAGTACAACGTCGACCGTCATGGGCTCGATATCGAAAACCTTGATCGCCTCGCCGATCTTCTCATCCACATGCGCACGCAGAGCATCGGTTACCGTCGTCTTGCGTCCAGAAACCTTGATATCCATACGTGGCTCCAATCTGCCTCGGGGACTTACTGTACTGGCTATGTACCCATTGCCGTGCATTTAATCACCCGAATTCCCAAAGACCCGAATAACGACTGCTTGATACCGCATACCGAAGTCTCGCACTTTTCCGTGGCAAAGTGCGCTATAGGAAGGCGTCGGCAGAGTTAATTTTCCTCCTGGAAATTAGCTTTGACCTGCTAGTTTTACCAAAACAGAATAGCCGGGCTCCCCTATTGGGGAAACCCGGCCATGCGTGTTGAAACCGTGAAGAAGCGCCTCATTCAATGTATGGCAGACGCCACCCCTACCAATAACTAGCTATTGAGCTTGTTGATGTCATCGTCGGTGATGGCCCCCTCCTGGCTAGGCGACGGGCTGGCGCCGTTGTTATCGGAGGCGTCGTCATCGGAGGACTCAGTCTCGTTGGACGTGGAGTCGGATGCCTGCACATTGGCCCCCGAAACGGTCTTGGCGGTAAGGTCATAGGGCGTCTGGCCGTACCAGACGCAGTGGACCGCCTCGAGCGTGCCGTCGGCCGTGATGCCGTCGAGGGCATCGCTCACGGCACGGCACAGCTCATCGTTAGAGCTAAGGCCTGCGACGCCAAGCGTGGAGGGCGCCTCGAGCGTGCCGGCATAGGAGATCTGGCTCATCAGGCGCGCGAGGTAACCACCGGCCGTGGAATCACAGATCACGTAATCGACCTCGCCCGACTCGAGCGCCTCAAAGCACTCATTGATGTTGGAGAAGGTCTTCTGGTTGGCGGTGATGCTTTGCTTGGCAAGCGCCTCCTGCGAGGCAGAGGACATCTGGACGCCCAGGGTAGCAGTGTTGAGCGTGTCGGTTGAGACGCTCGGGGACTCTCCGTCGCTGGTCTTGCCAAACACGGCGGCGGCATCGTACAGACAGGTGCCAAGCGAGCTGATGTCGCCGCCCGCAGACTTGACGTCGCCAATAAAGATATCGGCCTTTTTGTCGCTGAGCACGGAATCGGCCGAGGACGCATCGACAAAGGCGACCTTGAGACCCATGCGGCATGCGAGGGCGCGGGCGGCGTCAACCGCATACCCCGTGAGCTCGCCGTCGGCGTCCTGCATGGCCTGCGGCGCATCGGAAGTATCGAGGGCGACTGTCAGGGTTCCGGGAGTGACCAGGGCATCGTCCGACACCGCCGGCGTGACGGTCTCGTACTCGATCTGGTCGATCGTGGGAGTCGTGAACGTAGACAGCGGGTTGAACGCGCATCCGCTCAGGCCCAAAACGGCGATGACCGCTGCGGTCCCAGCACCTAACCGAGCCGCGTGCATCAAGCTGCCCCTCACCATGTCCACTACCCTGCCTTCTGTGTCGTATACGATCCGTGCGTTGCGCGGAATATCAGGTTGTTCCCACCAGCTGACCTGGTATTTGACCCCACACTTGCGCACCGGGGTGTTTGCTCGGGAGGCCGCAGCCACCTTCACGACTGACCCGCTCGCCCGCGAGGCGGTATTGCCCCAAAGAAAGTAGAACGGACGGTGCGGCTTACATCTAGGACGCGCCATGATCGCGCCGCGCGCACGCGGTCGCTTACGTGGATCCCTTTGACCGCGTCTGTCTTGGACTAGGACGGGCATTTCGTCCGTCCGCAACCACAGCCTGGTAGGAACGAAGCGCATTATAGCTAAGTTCAAGCTAAAGTTTAAGGTTAGGGGCGTTATTCGCATCGCGAGTACAGATTTCGCAGGTCAGGACGGGCCGCACGTGCTCTGATTGAGCCCGTCGCTCCCCTATGGAAAGCCCCAACACACCCGTCTTAGGGCGCCGTGGCCAAAATATAGCAAATATGAGTACTGCTACAAATTCAGTAACAGCAAAATCAGGGATTTTGGGACTGGAAGATGGGGTAAATTAGAAAGGTATTAAACAAATGTGGAATATCCTGGCATCAATCTGACGTTATAGAGCGTGAAAACAGCTTGCGGAGCCAAAAACTCCTGCTACTAAATTGGTAACAGTACTCATATTTGCTATTTTTTGGCCAGAGCATATATCCAACCCCCTGTTTCAGAGCATTGTTAGGCGGGTTTAAGCCCAAAACACGCCCGCAGCGTGTTAAGCAGCGCCTCTTGCTTTTTCCTGCGGGCATCGACACGATTCCGGTACCGCTTTCGCATACGCTGGTGCATGCGCCATGCGAGCGCCTCCATTGCCTCCATGTCGCAGAGCATCTCGTTATTGACCGTCGCGACCTCGATTCCCATAGTAATCAAGCCCGTGTTGCGTTTTTCATCATGGATACGTCCCCTCCGGGAAGAATGGCCCAGCTCACCGTTGTATTCCAGGTCAAACTGGGCTGCTTCCTGATACGCATCGCAAACTGCATGCGGCATCCCCGAGATTGCCTGCGCGCGGTCATCGAACTCGATCTTGTAGTCGGTCTTAAAGGGACCGCAGGCAAATCCGCCATAGGAAAACGGAAGCGAAAACAGAGCGAGCATGATGCACTCCATGGGCGAGCGCAGATTTTCTGACAGGTAGGGACACAGCCGCCGCAGCTGCTTGGCCGCGCTCCCCTTGCATGCCGCGAGGTAATCTACCAGGCAATCGGGTGTCAGCACGGACTCGACCTCAAAGTAACCGACATCTGGCGGCTGGTCTTTGTCCTTTGCCAATTTGTTCACGACAGGCGAGGTGTAGGGAGGCAGATACTTCCCGCGGTCACTCAGTGAAATCTTAGAGCACAGCTCCTGGGCCAGGGCAAATGCCTGGATGCAGCCGACCTCGCGCGCGACGGCTACGCAAAGGGCCTCGGGAGATAGACTGTACACCCCCGGTTCCACCTCTAGAATCGAGCCGGCGGGCAACTCGGAGCATACGGACCAGCTCACGCCAAGAATACGGCGGCGCTGCGCTGCAGACCCTACCAGCAAGCACAAATCCTCTTGCACCTCGCCGCTTGCGGCCCCAATCCGCACCAAATCGGGAAGATAGATGTCCTCGGTCGAGGGCGACGATGTGCGCAGCACACGGCGCTCTTCATCGGGATTAAGGTCCTTCCAGCTTATGTAGCCCATCTGCCGGCGCTCGGCGCGCATCATGCGTAGCGCCGAGGCGCCAGTTAGGATTACGGAAGCCGCTAGCTGCTCTTTTGTCGGTTTGTTGCACCACCTGATTGTTACCGCCACATGAATCACCCCTACCAAACGCGTGCGATAGCGAGGCCATCGACTGCCGCAGCACCGGCGCGCTTGAGTTCCGCCGAAGCCGCGGCCATCGTCGCACCCGTGGTGATAACGTCGTCGATAAGCAGCAGGCGCTTGCCCCGCACATCCTCAACCGTCTCGTACATGCCTTGGGCACGCTCGCGGCGCTCCTCACGACCGAGTTCGCGCTGGTCACCATGCCCGTACTTGACGAGAGCATCGAGCAGGGGAACACCCGACAGCTCGCAAAATGGGCGCGCAATAGCCTCCATATGATCAAAACCACGCCGCCGAAACGCTGCCGCCGTCGCAGGCACAAACACCACCGCATCCGCGCCGGACAGCACACCTCCATAGCGATCGGGCGCTACGACCTGGGCATGCAGGGCGGTGTCGTAGAGCAGCTCCGCCAGATACGGAGCCAGACGTCGCTCGCCCGCGTCCTTGTACGCTTTAATGATGCGCGGCAGCGGATGCGCATAGACGGCGCACGCCAGGCAGCGGTCGAGCGCCTCCGCCATTGCCGAGGACGTGCCCTCGACCGAACACTCAGTGCACAGCAAATCCCCAAACGGGGCGCCGCATCGGGTGCAGCTATGACACGGGTCGATGAGCGTGAGCGCAGTCAGGCAGTCTTGGCAAATAAGCGTACCGGCGCGCTCGCAGCCGGCACATCGTGTTGGCGACAATGCCTCGAGCGCCTCGCGTGCCACCCGCTCGGCAAACGGTAGCAATTCGTCCGCAAACGGTAGGGCACCGGCACCCTGCAGACAGCTCAATATGTTCAGATGGCTCTTCAAGACACAACCCTCCCTACGTTCGGTCGCAGGGAGGGTTGTTGATTCGGCGCTATGATACCCCGATGCGCTCGGGGCAAGGCGGGCTAAATCCGCTCGCGGGCGTTATTCGCCGGCGGGCGGTTGTGGTGCGGGCGAAGACGGGGTCGAGCCCTCGCCACCATCCTGGCGCGGCTTGCGGGAACGGCGACGGCGACGGCGCTTTTGACCCTGGTCGGCCGAGCCCTCGCCACCGCGCGGCTCGCGCGGCTCGCGCTCGTCGCGAGCGGCGCCACGCGAAGCCTTGGCAGCCGCTCCCCCGCCATCTCCGGGACGACGGCGCGTGACCTTGACCTCGCCATCCGAGACCTGATCGGCCACAGAGGGCACTGAAGGCTTCTGCTGCGCGCCCGAGGAATGGCGACGGCGCGGACGCGGCGCGCGCTCCTCCTCGCCACGTGACTTGCCGCCCTTGTCGACAGGCGCATCGGAGGCCGAGGCGCCCTTGGAAGCGGCACCGGCCTCGCGAGCAGCTGCGGCGCGGAAGGCGTCCTCGCGCTCCTCGCTCGATAGATGACGGCGGCGGCGACGTGTGGGGTTCATGCCGCCGCCGCGATTCTGCTGCTGGGGCTGCTGAACCTCGCGCTCGCGAGAGGCGTTCTTGCCCGCGGCTGCAACCTCGGTAGCATCGCCCGAGCCCGCGCGCTTGCGACGGCGACGGCCATCGGCTGCCCCCTCGGCCTCGGGTGTCTCGGCCTTACCGCGGCCCTTTCCGCGGCCACGACCCTCGCCCTGGCTCTGACCGGCACGGGCATCGGAATCAGCATCACGGCGACGGCGCTTGGGCATCGACGTGCCGGCCAGACGGTCGGCACTCGACAGGCCATCGCCCACGTCGACGCCGTTCTCGCGGTCGAGCTCCATGAGCGCCAGACGCATCTCGGGCGACTCAATGCGCTCGAGCACGTCGCGCGTCACGCAGTCGGGGCGGCAGTTGCAGCCCTGCTCGGCGGCCTTCTTTTTGCAGCCCTCCGAGCACGTCATATCGGCCAGGTTGACCTTAAAGACTTTGCCGTTCTCCAGGCGCAGCACCAGCTGCTCACGCGGCGTGTCATACTCCTGGATACGCGCCTTGCCAAGCGGCGTATCGATGAGCGTCTTCTTTTTGGGCGCACGGCTCTTAAAGTCCTTGTAGGCCTCGAACTCGTAGCGCAGGCAGCACATCAGACGACCGCACACGCCGCTGATCTTGGAGGAATTGAGCGGCAGGTCCTGCTCTTTTGCCATGCGAATCGAGACGGGCTCAAACTGTCCGCCAAAGCGCGTGCAGCAGAGCTCCTGCCCGCATTGGGCATAGCCACCCACCAGGCGGGTCTCGTCGCGCACGCCGATCTGGCGCATGTCGACGCGAATGTGCAGCGTCGAGGACAGATCCTTGACGAGCTGGCGAAAATCGACGCGCTCCTCGGCCGCAAAGTAGAACACGGCCTTCTCGCCGCCAAACAGGTACTCGACGCCCACCGGCTTCATCTCGAGGTCGAGCTCTTTGACCAGACGGCGGAAGTCGACCATGGCTTCGTCGCCCTGGATGGCTAGGTCGTCCGCAAGCTGCAGGTCGATGTCGCTCGCCACGCGCAGCACGGGCTTGAGCGGCTGACCGATCTCGTCTTGCGGCACCTCGAAGGGATCGGCCGTGACCAGGCCGATCTCGGTTCCGCGCTCGGTGGAACAAATGGCATAATCGGCCTCGAGGATATCCAGATCCTGCGGGTCGAACCACAGGTCGCGCGAGGCGTAGGTAAACTTAACGGGTACAACTAACGGCATTTCAGTGCCTTCCTGATATCGAACAGCATGACCTCGATGGCCAGCTGGGGAGTAACGTTTCTGGCGATGTTGCGCTCGGCGGTCGCGACTGCCTCGAGCGCCCGCGTGGCACCCGCAACATTGGTCGCGGCGGCAAGCCGCCCGATCGTGTCGCGCACGTCCTCGTTCACCACGTCGGCTGCCTCGTCCTGAAGCGTCAGCAGCACGTCGCGCATGAGCGTCCGCGCGCTCGCCAGCGCTTCCATGATACCCGAACGCTCGCGCGCGTTGAGTTCGCGCTTGTTGCGGTCCTCAAGCTGCTTCAATGCTCCACGCGACAGGTAGTCGGCGTTTTGCTCGAGCACCTTTTCCTGCGTGGACTTGACCTCGGCGAGCGGCGCCTTAACGGCGACGATGAGCGACTTGGCGCGGCTGAGCACGTCGGCCTCGTCGGCGGCGATGAGCGAATCGATGGCGCGAACCATCTGACGGCGAGCGTCCTGGCGCTCGGCGCTCTTGAGGAACTCGATGCCACGCGCGGGGCTTCCCGCTACTGCGACGGCCATGCGGCAACGCGCAGGGTCCTGACCGGTGGCGCGGCTCACGGCCTGCGCGGCGACGGCGGGCG
>URGG01000094.1 GCA_900547345.1 uncultured Collinsella sp.
GTGCGGAACTCGCGACAAACTTAAACAGCGGGCGGCCCGGTCCGGGAATCCGACGTGCTCGTTGGGGCAACGTTCCCTGCCAAAAAGGGACAGGTTTATTTTGGTCGGTTTTATCTGGGAAAACGCCACTCTTCACGGTGATCCACATCCATTTGCCACGTTCTTCCGAGAATCAGACGAATAACTTCCAATCCACTCGTCCATATAACGCTAAAAAGGCCGCTTCCCCTCTTGGGAAGCGGCCCAGACCTTACGAATAGACGATGGTAAAGGGTACTTCTGTTTCGGTCTCTCCTGTTGATGTGTACCTCGTGCCCTCAAGGGTTACCGAGACCACCTGATCGACATTGATCAGTTTTGTCGGCACCGAGATGTTCTCTCCGCTATTGCGCGTCAGCGAGACATAGAAATTGTACGCGCCCGCAGCATCGTCTTCGATAATCTGCTCCGATCCATCCTTGTAGGTAACGGTCAACTTTTTCGTGACTGCGTCAATGCCCAGATCATCGATGTGCGTCTGGATGGAAAACGGGCTGATCTCGAGAGGCGAGTCATCGGAGCGGAGTTCCTTTGTATCGACGTACGCTCCGACGCTAAACTCGGGCGTCGATGCCTCGAACGGCTTCGCATCCTCGCCTTCGCCCTCTGTCCAGGAGATATTCCAAGTGACAGCGCGTCGTAAATCTCGATCGCGATTCCAAGATGCAAAGTACATCGTGCCGTTAATGACCGTGTCGCTTGATGTGTCTTTATCAATTGTGCAGCGTGTGTCAGCCCATTCCTCGCCGAAGTTCATGCTGGGCGTGCCGATGCCTTGTTCTTCTTCACCATAGAGAACAAGTTCGCCCGTCTCTGCTGCCGGCTTGTAGTAGTTAACGCCATTTGGATTGGACAACGTAAACGTCACGGCTCCGCAGCCGTTTTGGTCAATAGCTATCTCATGGATATCGAGCGTATAGCCGTTGCCCTCGACGGACAGATTAACCTCCTGGACTGCACCCTCCAGGCTTTGGGGCGCGATGCCGTCACCAAACTCTCTGGTGTAGGTGTATTTAGTCCCCGATGAGCCACCGTTGGTCCAGGTGATGGAATCCCCGTTGCCGTGGTTTCCCCAGGCTGAGGCAAAATATCTGGAATTGACGACGGCGTAGGCGACCCCTCCGGTCGCCAGCACTCTGACAAGACATCCAACAACGGCAACATACAGAGGCTTCGCGTGACCCTTTCGACGAAGCGGCTCGCCAGCGGCAGCATAAAGCACACGGTCGGCAAGATCGCTATCGGCTTGGATGGACTCGAAGGCCTGCTTGATTTGATTGGATTTCACGGTCGCCCTCCTCTAGGATGAATTTGAGCTTCGATCGACCGCGAGCTAAACGCGTTCGAACGGTCGCGGCTGGTACATGCAACAACTCGGCAATCTCTGAGGTCGAAAAGCCCAGATAGTAATAGAGCACGATGGGAACACGGAATCGCTCCGGAAGTCGCATAACGTCTGACAGGACCGCCTTGGTCTCATCCTGCGCTGTCGAAAGCGACTCGGCCAGGTTCTCAATATCCTCCACACGCCTCCATGGCTTTCGAAAGAGCGATTTACATTCATTGATCGTGACCCGGATAAGCCAGCGGCGAAGATGCTCCCAACTCTCAAAATGTCCATCGCTTTTAAGCAGCTTAAGAAAGACATCCTGGGCAACATCGTCGGCGTCGGCACAATCGCGCAGGTACGTCAATGCGATCCGAAACACGACATCCCGGTGATCTTCGACCGCCTGTCTAAATGCCTGTTCTTCCATAATCACCTCCCGGTGACGTTAATGATTCTTGCTGAGGCCCTCACCATAGATACGCTTTGACCGAACGAAATGTTTCAAATTCAAGCAGGAATAACCTACCAAAAAAAACTCTGCCCCTTATTGGCAAGGGATCGACGGAACGCAACAGGTTGAGCATACGCAAGCGAGCGGCCCCCAGAGCGTACAAGGTGGCATGAAAAAGGCAGGGCATTGACCTTTTGGTCATGCCCTGCCTTTTGAATGACAGATTGTAGCTCTGGGGGCCGCGCAGCGACGGAGATCGCCGCCGTTCGTTAGAACGGCGGAACTAGTTACTCCTCGTCGTTGTCCTTGGCCTCTTCGGCGTCGTCGGTGTCCACGAGCTGGTTGAGCAGCTCATCGAGAGAAGCCATGTCCTCGTTGATCGCGCCGTTGGCGGGAGCCTTCTTGTCGTCGATCGGGGCGCCCAGGAGCTCCTCGTCGGCGTCGGCGTGATGCGTCGGAGCGGAGGTACCCAGCAGGATATCGTCCGGACCGTCGGGGCTAAAGACCATCTGCAGCAGCTGCGAGAGGTCTTCCTCGTCGGCAACGTCGTCGTTGTTCTCGAGGATGTAGAGCAGATCGTGGGCCTCGAGGCCGTCACGGAGCTCCTCGATTGCCTTGGCACCGATGCCATCGATGCGCAGCAGATCCTCCTCGGACTTGCCAACCAGGTCGCCGACCGTCTCGATGCCAACCTCGCTGAACTTGTTGGTCCAGCGCTGCGACACGCCCAGGTCGTCGAACAGGTACAGACGAGCCTTCTCGGCGGAGATGGTGTGGCCGTTGCGGGTGAACGAGCCGTCAGCACCACCGAACTCGTCGTAGCCGGCCCAGTCGAGCTGCTGCGGGAGCTGCTCGTCCAGGTCCTTGAGCTCAACCGGAGCCCACTCGGGCAGCGACTTGGCGTTGGGCGAAGCCGGGCCGTCGATGTCCACGTAGCCGTCGGCCGTGCGATACGTCAGCTTGGCGTTGGCGTACGGCTTGAGGCCGGTACCAGCCGGGATCTTCTTACCGACAATGACGTTGGACTTAAGGTCGAGCAGGTGGTCGACCTTACCCTCGATGGCAGCCTCGGTAAGGACGCCGGCGGTACGGATGAACGAAGCACTCGACAGCCAGGAGTCGATGTTAGACGCGACCTTGAGCGTACCCAGGATGACGGGCTCGGCCACGGGGGCCTGACCGCCCAGACGGGCAACGCGCTCGACCTCGTCGGCGAACTCGTAGCGGTCGACGTACTGACCAAGCAGGTACTTGGAGTCACCGGGGTTGGTGATCTGAACGCGACGCAGCATCTGACGTGCGAGCACCTCGATGTGCTTGTCGTTCAGGTCGACGCCCTGGCTGGTGTAGACGTCCTTGACGCTCTCGACGAAGGTGTGCATCGTCGACTCGATGTCGGTCAGCTTGCGCAGGTTACGGAAGTTGACGAAGCCCTTGGTGATCTGATCGCCGGCGCGAACCTCGCAGCCGTCCTCGATCTCGGGCATGAAGCGCACCGAAGCGGGGACGCGACGCTCATCGAGGACACGGGTGTGATCCTCGGAGTCGGTGAGCGTCAGCACGTACTCGGACTTCTCGGGCTTAATCGAGAGGTGACCGGAGTACGGAGCCAGCTCGGCCTCGCGACCCAGGATCTTCTCGTTGACGTTGCCGACGATATCGAACATACGGCTGACCGTAGGCAGACCCTGCGTAATATCGTCGACGCCAGCGACGCCGCCGGAGTGAATGGTACGCATCGTAAGCTGCGTACCGGGCTCGCCGATGGACTGGGCGGCAATAATGCCGACGGCAGTACCGATGGCGACCGGACGACGGGTGGAAAGATCCCAGCCGTAGCACTTCTGGCACACGCCGTACTTGGAGCGGCAGGTGAGCAGCGCGCGGAGCTTGACCTTCTTGAGGCCGGCATCGACCATCTTCTGGATGTCGGCGACCTTCTCGATGTAGCCGTCCTGCTCAAAGAGCACGGTGCCATCGGGAGCCACGACGTCCTCGATGAAGCAACGGCCGACAAGGTCGGTGTTGAGGTCGGTGGTGCCGGGGATGATGAGGTTGTAGGTAACGCCCTCGTGCGTACCGCAGTCCTCCTCGCGGACGATGACGTCCTGGGCCACGTCGACCAGACGACGGGTCAGATAACCAGAGTCCGAGGTGTGGGATGCGGTATCGACCAGGCCCTTACGGGCGCCGTAGGTCGAAATGAAGTACTCGAGCGGCAGCAGGCCCTCGCGGAAGTTCGCCTTAATGGGAAGGTCGATCGTCTCGCCGGACATGTCTGCCATCAGGCCACGCATGCCGCCGAGCTGACGCAGCTGGGTCTTAGAACCACGGGCGCCGGAGTCGGCCATCATGTAGAGCGGGTTCTCCTCGTCGAACATGTCGAGCATGAGCGCTGCGACCTTATCGGTACAAGCGGTCCACTCGTTAACGACTTCGATGTGGCGCTCCGTCTCGTTGATGAAGCCCTCCTCGAAGTACTCGTTGATCTGGTCGACGTTGGCCTGGGCGCGGTCGAGCAGCTCCTGCTTCTCGGCAGGGATGAGAGCGTCCCACACCGAGATGGTGAGGCCGGCGCGGGTAGCGTAGTGGAAGCCGGAGTACTTGATGGCGTCGAGAATCGGGCCGACCTTGGCCTCGGGGTAGCGATCGCAGCAGTCCGCAACCAGCTTGGCCACATCGCCCTTGACCATCTTGTAGTTCATGAACTCGTAGTCTTCGGGCAGGCACTGGCGGTTGAAGATGATGCGGCCGATAGAGGTCTCGAAGCGCGCGGTCTTGTTGCCGGTGACGTCGTAGTCGACGAACTCGTTCTTGCCGTTCTTGACGCGGAAGATACGGGTGCCGTCCTCGTTGATGACGTTGGCATCGGCAGCGGACACGCGAACCTGGATCTTGGCCTGCATGTCGACCTCGGAACGGCAGTCATAGGCGTGCAGCGCGTCGTCGAAGCTGGCGAACACGTGGTTCTCGCCCGGCAGACCCTCGCGGACCTGGGTGAGGTAGTACACACCAATGATCATGTCCTGCGAAGGGATGTTGACCGGCTTGCCGGATGCCGGCGAGCGCAGGTTGTTCGCAGAGAGCATGAGCACGCGAGCCTCGGCCTGAGCCTGGCTGGACAGCGGCACGTGGACAGACATCTGGTCGCCGTCGAAGTCGGCGTTGAAGGGCGAGCAGACCAGCGGATGCAGGTGGATAGCCTTGCCCTCGACCAGCACCGGCTCAAAGGCCTGGATGGACAGACGGTGCAGGGTCGGTGCACGGTTGAGCAGCACGACGCGGCCGTCGATGACCTCTTCGAGGATATCCCACACAAAGGTGGCACCGCGGTCGATAGCGCGCTTGGCGCCCTTGATGTTCTCGACCTTGCCAAGCTCGACCAGGCGCTTCATGACGAAGGGCTTGAAGAGCTCCAGCGCCATGGTCTTGGGCAGACCGCACTGGTGCAGCAGCAGCTTGGGGTCGGTAACGATTACCGAACGGCCGGAGTAGTCGACACGCTTGCCCAGCAGGTTCTGACGGAAACGACCCTGCTTGCCCTTGAGGGCCTCAGCGAGCGACTTGAGCGGGCGACCGCCACGGCCGGAGACCGGGCGACCACGACGGCCGTTGTCGAACAGGGCGTCCACGGACTCCTGGAGCATGCGCTTCTCGTTGTTCACGATGATCGCAGGGGCGTCCAGGTCGAGCAGGCGCTTGAGTCGGTTGTTACGGTTGATCACGCGGCGGTACAGGTCGTTGAGGTCGGACGCGGCGAAGCGGCCGCCGTCGAGCTGGACCATCGGGCGCAGATCGGGCGGAATGACCGGGATGACATCCAGGATCATATTCGCGGGGCTGTTGCCGCCCTTCAGGAAGGCGTCAACGACCTCGAGGCGCTTGACGGCCTTCTCGCGCTTCTGCTTCTGGGAGTCCTCGTCGGCGATGATGGCCTTGAGCTTCTCGGCCTCGGAGGGGAGGTCGATGGCAGCGAGCAGGTCGCGAACGGCCTCGGCACCCATACCACCCTTGAAGTACATGGAGTAGTAACGGGTCATCTCGCGGAACAGCGGCTCATCGGAGATGAGGTCGCGCTCGGTGAGCTTCATGAAGGCGTTGAAGGCGTCCGTGCGGAGCTGCTTATCGTCCTTGCACTCTTCCTCGATGTCGACGATGCCAGAGGCGATCTCCTCGGGGGTCAGCGGCTCCTCGTCGGAGAACTCGTCAAAGTTCTCGGGGTTGCCCTGCTCCTTGAGGGACTCGATCTGGCGGGCGCACTCGGCATCGATCTCTTCCAGATCGGCGGCGAGCTCCTCGCGCAGGTCGTCAGCGTCGGCCTCGCGAGCCTCGTAGTCGACCTCGGTGATGATGTAGCTGGCAAAGTACAGAACCTTCTCGAGGTCCTTGGACTTGATGTCGAGCATACGGCTCATCGGGAAGCTCGTGGGGCTCTTGAAGTACCAGATGTGGGACACGGGAGCGGCGAGCTCGATGTGGCCCATGCGGTCACGACGCACCTTGGCCGAGGTGACCTCGACGCCGCAGCGCTCGCAGACGATGCCCTTAAAGCGGATGCCCTTGTACTTGCCGCAGGAGCACTCCCAGTCCTTGGCGGGACCGAAGATCTTCTCGCAGAACAGGCCATCCTTTTCGGGCTTGAGGGTACGGTAATTGATGGTCTCCGGCTTCTTGACCTCACCGTGCGACCAGGAACGGATCTGGTCGGCGGAGGCAAGGGAGATCTTTACCGAGTCAAAATCAGTAGCTTCGAAATCTGCCACAGTCAACTACTCCTTATCAGTGGTCGTGGCGGCGACAGCCTCGGGTGCCTCGGCGGTCTCGGCATCCTGGGCCTCGACGTCGGCGTCAACGCCGGCGAGCGCAGCCAGGTCGTCGAGAGCAGAGGTCTCCTCGGCGGTCACAGGGGCGGAGGCGTCCTCGTCGGCATCGTGCATGGGCTCGATGTCCAGTGCGAGGGAGCGAATCTCCTTGACGAGAACCTTGAAAGACTCGGGGATACCCGGGACAGGAACGTTCTCGCCCTTGACGATGGACTCGTAGGTCTTGACGCGGCCCACGGTATCGTCGGACTTGACGGTCAGGATCTCCTGCAGGACGTTGGAAGCACCGTAAGCGTACAGTGCCCAAACTTCCATCTCGCCGAAGCGCTGGCCGCCGAACTGGGCCTTGCCGCCCAGAGGCT